>DATCWW010000274.1:0-13162 GCA_036566145.1 Gemmatimonadales bacterium | reverse complement strand
GACCGCGCCGACACCGGCTCCGCCGGCCACCAGGCCGACGGCGAACGCCAGCGCGAGCCGACGGTAGCCGCCCCGGCGCTTCTGGGCGGCCGTGGGCGGCTCGGCCAGCAGGAACTCGGTCAGCGCCACGGCCTGGGCATCGGACAGATCCAGCGCCGGCATCTGGGACCTGGGATTGTCGAACTTCGGCTGCAGGATGTGATGCCGCATCCACAACTGGACCCGATCCATACCTTCCACGTCGAGGACATCGTGACGTGCCTTCCGGCTGCTCACGAACGGCTCCACGGGCAGCGCGTCCACCGAGTCGATGCTGCGCCGGTACTCCTTTGAGGAGAGCCGAGCGGTCAGCCGGGCAACGAGCGAGTCCCGATCGAGCGAGGGCCCGGCCGTTCCACCCTTCCCAGCCAGCGCGTGACAGCCGAAGCAGCCCTTGTCCTCCATCAGGCGGATGGGCTTGATGTGTTCGGCCAGCCCATAGGGGTAGACGGCCGTGGAGTCGTACGTCACGGCCAGGATGGCGGTGATCCCGGTGCGGTCGGGAAAGATCGGTACTACGTAGATCGCATCCGGCCCGCAGCCCAGCCCTACCACCGACTGATACCCGTCGCCTCGGTACTGCATCAGATACTTCGGTACGTCCAGCATTCGGCGCTCGCGGAGCCCGTACTGCAGCGCGTAGACCCCCTTGCCATAACGGTCCTCGGTGCCGGTCAGACGAGGCGTGCCGGACAATGCCACGAAGAATCGGTCGGCCCACTGGGCCGGCAGTCCGGCACGGCCCGCCCCGCAATAGTCCATCTGGACCGGAGAGATGGCCGGCCCGAATACCATCGCCGCGTTCATCCCGATACTGAGATCGGTGCCGTCCCACCGATAGTCGGTACCTGGCTCGATCTCGAGAAACCGATCGAGGTCGTTGCCGTTGTCCGCCACCAGGACCCGGTTGCCCATGACCTTGAGACCGAACGGATTGCGCAGACCGTAGGCCCACACGGAGGCCGGGGTCGATCCCGCCCCAGGTCGAGCGAAGGGATTGCCTGGCGCCGGAGCCCCGTCGAGCGTGAGCCGGAGAAGCTTGCCCAGGGTCGATCCAAGATTTCGACTGGCCTTCTGGTTCTCACCGTCCCCGACCGACACGAAGAGCGCCGTCGGCGTCGCCTGACAGGGGCCGATCTGGTGCGAGATGGCGGACACGTCTCCCGCAAAGAGGTCGGTATAGAGCACCTTGGACGTCGGCGCGAGCGCGAACTGGCCGGATCCGGTCTCGAAGCGTGCCAGGCCGTTCCGCAGTACCCCGCTCGAGTCGGCGTAGGCGAAGGTCGCGAACACGTAGCCGTGGCGGGGCTCCAGGCAGATGCCGGCGAGACCGACCTCTCCCCCGTACAAGGGGAGCGTATCGCTCGTGGGCTTGGGCATGACATCCACGGCGAAGTTGGAGACCGTGCGATCGTTGGTCACCACCTTGATCGTCCCGCCGATCTCCGTGACGAAATACAGCGGATCCTTCGGCCCGGGCCCGGGCCGGGGGACGAACGCGATGGCGGTCGGGAAGCGGAACCCCTGGGCGTCCCGGCGAAGGGTGAACCCCTCCGCGAGCGCCCAATCGCTCCGATAGTCGCCATCAGCCGGCTGCTGGCCGGCCAACTTCCCGGGCAGCCCCAGGCAGGCCACGAGCGGCAGGATGTGGAACAGGCGTGTCGCTGCGGGTCGAAGGCAAGGCCTGCGTCCCGCGATCGGCGGAGTTCTGGGTAGCATCTCAGGATGGGGTGACGGGAACGCTCGCTTCCACTGCTGCACATTCACCATCGGGGAAGGCGCGGTAACTTCAGCCCGAACCGGAGCGGTGTCAATCATTGTTTCCGACGCCGATCGCGGACCAGCCACTCCCCGGCCCCGCTGAACAGACCGGCGATGGAGGCCAGGTCTTCCCACGCCGGACGTCGCTCCCGCCGCAGTGTCCGCAGGAAGTGATCGGCATGCCGCCGCACACGGTCCCGAAATCGCCGGAGCATGTGGCGGTCCCGCAGGCTCGCGTGCTTCGCCAGAAACGCGCCCTGCCCCCGGCCGTACGCCCACCGAAGAGGCACTTGCGCCGCGTTCTCGCGCCAGGCCCGGTGGACCACCACCGCCTCGGGGACGTAGATGATCCGACAACCGCTCTCCAGTAGCCGATAGCACAGGTCGTTGTCCTCGGCGGCGCCATAGCGGGCCCCCGGCCCCAGGCGCTCGTCGAACCCGCCGATCCGCGACAGCGTAGCGCGGTATCCGGCCATGTTGCCCGAGAAAAGCACGTCACGGCCGATCCGTCCCTGGTACACCTCTCGAATCGTGGTGCCGCTGACGGATGGGGCGAAGGCACCGGGGGCCTCGGCCTCACCTGGCACGACCTGGCCGGTTACCACCCCGTCGGGCCCGGCGTCGACCGCGGCCTGCATCAGCATGCTCCACCAGTCGGGAGCCGCCAGGACGTCGTCGTCGATGAACGCGACGATCTCCTCAGCGGCGGCCCGCAACCCGGCATTGCGCGCCCGGCTCACCCCCCGCGTCGTGGGCCGCAGATAGTTGATCGCGGTACCGGTGACGCCGGACATTTCCGCCAGCGATGGATGGGGCGCGTCGCTCTGATCCACCAGAATGATTTCCGCCGGCCGTGCCTCCCCATGCAGCACCGAATCGACGGCAGCCCGGAGAAGCTCCGGGCGGTTCCGCGACGGAATGACGAGCGAGCCCCGGGCCACTGCGTTCACGGGGTGCCGGGAGCGTTGTTCTGTGCGCGCTTGATGCCCCGGAGGCCGACGATGACCGGGAAGTACTCGTCGTGATGCTCGAGCACCCGGCGCGGCAGCTCCTCCCAGGCCAGCCCCAGGAGAAACGCGCACGCGGTCCGCACGTTGCCGTACGCGTGGACCGTCAGATTGTCGGCGCCGAACACCGGGTGGAAGAGCTCCCGGCACCCTGCGGGGGTGAACCGCCAGTAGTCGCGCGCCGGCCCGTAGTGCGGCGCAAGGCGGCTCACCGCCGGTACCGTGGCCAGCAGGACGCCGCCGGGCCGGAGAATCCGATGCACGTGGGACAGCGCGGCCGGCAGGTCGGGGATGAACTGCAGCGTCTGGGTGAGAACGAAGCAGTCGAAGGTGTTCGCCGGTACCTGGTCCGCAGCGCTCAGGTCGGCCACAACGGTGGCGCGCGGGTTGGTTGGATCTACGTCGAGGACGTCGCCCCGTTCGACCCCGGCGCCGAACTGCATGGTATAGCGCTGATCGTGGACCTCGAGCACCCGGCCGCGAATATCGCTCCGGTGGTCCCCGACGAAGCGTTCGATGTAGTACCGATCGACCGGTGTGCCCCGTTCGAAGCCCCAGATCGGGCTCAAGGGCTTGCGCCGGTTGGTGCCGCCGAGCCATGCCGGACGAGCCAGCCGGCGGCACCGCCGGCGCAACGCTTCCCATGAGAACGCCATCGCGCCCCCTACCGGGTCGGTGGCGTTGGGGGAGCCCCGCAGCCGCCCGGCGGCACCTTGAGGATCATCGGGGGCTGCCCGCGTTTCCGATCCACTGCCGGGACCGGCGGGGCCGACGGGCAGACGGCCTGCAGATCCGAGCCGCCCGCGAGATAGTCGGCCCGGGTACGCGCGGCGGCATCCCGGGCGGGCCCCCCGACATCGAGGTACCACGGGATCGGTTCACCGCCGGTCCAGTAGCCGGTTGATCGGCCGTCGAGCCAGAACTTGGCGTACAGCGCCAGGTACTGCTGAGCTTCGCTGGTATCGGACACCACGACCGTCACCCGCTGGCCTGGTCCCATCCGCTGCTGCAAGTCGCGGACTGTGCGCCAGACGGGCTCGAGGGGACTGGCCCGGTACTGCAGCCGGTACCAGCCCAGGTTGAGCACCAGGGGGAGCGCCGCAATCCAGGCGACTCTGGCGAGGAGCGATGCCCGTGCGCGCACCGCGCCTATGAGCACGGTCGCCGCCGCGCCTGCCGCGAGCAGACAGGTGAGCCCGGGGCCGAGGCCACGGCGGCTGGCCCAGATGATGGCGAGGCTGGGTGCATCCATCGCCCGGGGAAGGAGGTGATGGGCCAGGGGACCCAGCGTCAGCACGATCGCCGTCAGGACGATGGCCGCCGCTGTCCGGGACACCGCGAGCGGCGACACGGTGAGCGTCGCCACGATGAGCAGCGGGGCTACGGCGAACAGGTAGCGCTCCTGGATCTTTGGCGTCTCGTTCAGGAGCAGCGTGTGGCGGGCGATGCCGAGGAGATAGATCACGAGGACCAGGATGGTGAAGCCGAGGAACCAGGCGCGCCGCGGGTCCCGGCGGGCCGCCATCCAGGCCCCCGGCAACGCCGCCAGGGGCACGACGCCGGTGCCGAGGGCAAGCGCCGAGACCAGCGCGAGCAGGACCACCAGCGTCGGGAGGAGCGGGGGCACGAGGGGACCCTGCGCCTCCTGCGCATAGAATCGGCTCAACACCACCTCGGAGGCCGAGCCGGGGAGCTGCCCCGGGCCTGCCAGCGCGTGCCGGGCCACGAGCGCGCCGGCCAGACAGAGCAGCGGCAGGAGCCGGGGGGCCAGCCCCCGGAGGCGCTCCCGGAATGGACCGGCCGCTCTCCATCGGCGCCCGGTCCAGGCGAGGAGTGCCAGGCCGTACGCCGCCACCAGCAGGAGCGTCAGCGGCTTGGCGAAGTACGTCAAGCAGAGCGCGACCCCGCAGGCCACGGCATCCCGGGGAGCTCCCTGGGTCAGCACCCGGAAGCACAGCCAGCAGGAGAGGACGAAGAGCGGATAGTAGAGGCTCTCCTCCATGATCAGCGCCGAGTAGACGCCCCCGGGCACGAGTGCAGCGAGCACCGCCGCCGCGAAGGCGACCGGCGGCGCTTCGAACTCCCGCGCCAGGGCATATGTCGGGAAGACGACCGCGCTCAGGCAGGCCGCGTTGATCCCGCGGGCCAGGTCGAAGGCAAGCCGGGCGTGATCGACCCAGAACACGACACTCAGCACGACGGGATAGAGCACGGCCGGGGTATCGACCGGCTGCCCGAAAAGCACAAAGGGCTGGTGAGCGACGACGGCCTTCGCCATCTCCCAGTGCAGCAGCTCGTCGCGGAAGATCCGCGGCTCGGTGATGGGCAGCGCGATCAGCCAGCGGAGGCCGGTGCAGCCCAGCCAGAGGCACAGCAGACGCACTGCGATCACCCTCGGTTCTCCGGGCTCAGCCCCTCGTGGACGCCGGTCCGGCTCCCGGCCGCCAGCCCGGGCCCCAACTGCGCAGAGGGGTGGGACAGGAACACCCCGAAACCGATGATCATGTGCTCGATGTTCAGCAGCAGAAAGAGCGCGGAGAGGGCCAGCGCGCGCTCGGCGCCGTAGCCGAAGGCTCCCAGCACCGCGATGAGCACCGCGTCCCGAACACCGACGCCGGCAAAGCTGATCGGCGCGGTCTGGAGGATCGCGATCAGGCCGATCGCCGCGACCAGCGCCGCCGCGGGCACGGTCACGTCCACCGCGCGGAACAGCAGCCAGAGGCGGACGATGGTCGAGGCCAGCGAGCCGAGGGTGGCGATCAGCAGCCGGGCCACCAGGGCCGGCTGCAGCCGCAGCCCGGACCATTCCCCGCGACCGCGCTCGAGCGCAGCCGCCCAGCGAGCGGGCAGCAGGCGGATCGCCAGGGCGACCAGCCGATCGCGCGACCCCCGCGCCAGGAGAGCGGGCAGGCCCAAGGTGAATCCTGCCGCCCCGACGATGACGGCGATGCGAATGGGCGATTGGAGGTGCGGCGGAAAGTCCCCCAGCACGGCCGAGAGGCCCAGCAGCGTCACCCACCCCATGATCAGGAAGTCGAACAGGCGGTCGAGCACGATGCTGAACAGGGCCGACGTGAGCGAGTGGCCGCGGTCGCGGAGATACCAGGCCTTGAGGAAGTCCCCCGCCTGTCCCGGCGTCGCACCGCCGAGGAAGAGGCCGATCATGTACATGATCATCAGGGTTCCGAGCGGCGGCGCGCGCCCGCTCAGGCTGCGGATCAGCAATCCCCAGCGCCAGGCCTTGAGCAGGACGAAGACCGGGTAGAGCGCAAGCGACAGCAGCACCGGGGTCCACCGGGCCGATCGCAGGATGGCGAGGATCTGCCCCACGTCGGTGGTGGCGAGGAAGTATGCCAGGATCGCGGGGCCAAGCAGGCGCGGCCACCAGCGCGCGAGGCGTCGGCCGCCCTCCGACGCGGTCAATTCTCGGGGCCTCGAAACCGCAGGCTGGCGATCTGCTCGGAGATGAGACCGAACAGGAACAGCACGATGCCCCCGAGGAAGAACATGACGGTCGAGGGCGGAAGGTGCAGCCAGGGCCGCCCGAGGGCGACCGACCAGCCGTAGGCCACGAGCGCGAGCGTCTCGAGCAGGATGCAGATCGGGAAGAAGAGCCGGAGCGGACTGAAGAGTGTCGCGATCCGCAGGATGATCAGGCTGAACTTGACCCCGTTGCGGAGGAGCTGTTGGGAGCTGCGCCCTCCCGCCCGCTTGTACACGGTGATCGGCTCGAACCGGACGTGGTAACCGGCCTTGGCGAAGGCCAGAGCGCTGGTCGTGGGCCAGGAGAAGCGGTTCGGCAGCAGGTGCAGGAACTGGCTGATCACGTCTCGGCGCATCGCGCGGAACCCGGAGGTCAGGTCGCGCATGTCGAGGCCTACGAGGTAGGAGCCCAGCCGATTGAGCGCGGTGTTGCCGATCCAGCGCCAGGCGTTCTCCTGCCCGCTCCGGCTCCGCTCGCCCACCACCATGTCGTACCGGCCTATGTGGGACAGCAGTCGAGGGATGTCCGCCGGATCGTGCTGCCCGTCCGCATCCAGGATCAGGATCACGTCGCCGCGGGCGGCGCGAATCCCGGTCTTGACGCCGGCCCCGTTCCCGACGTTGTACGGGCGGCGGATCACGCTGGCCCCCGCTGCGGCCGCCTGGTCCGCCGTCCCGTCGCTCGACGCGTCGTCCACCACCAGGATCTCGGCATCGGGGCATTGTGCACGGGCGCCCGCCACGACGCGCCCGATCGTCTCTCCCTCGTTGAACGCCGGGATCACGATACTGACGGTAAGCTTCTGCGAAGGCGTCGGCTGGACCGGCTCGGTCACGTGGATGGTCCTCCGACGCGGGCGACCCGCGTGCTGGCGGTGCGTGGGCCGGCCCCGCCTGATGCGGCGCGGGCCCGACCGACACCGAGGGTGGCTAGAACTGGAAGTACAGGAACGGGGAGCTGCCGTTACCGAGCATGATCGCGAGACAGGCGCCGAACGCCGCCGCGAGGGCGAGCGCCCGCCGCGGGCGAGGCGGCCAGCGACGGTGGAGGTCGATGGCATTCGGCCCGGCCATGGCCCACCAGCCCGAGAACACCAGGAATAATATCATCGGGAGCCCGGCGGCGGCCGGGTCCCCGCTGCTGTACACGATCATCTTGCGCAGCAGCACGCCCGCCATCTCGAAATCGGTCGAGCGAAAGAACACCCAGCCCACCACGGCCGCCCCGAACATCGCCGGCTGGCGTGCGAGCGCGGGCAGCCGGTCCCAGGTCGCGCCCCAGCGGCGGTACGCCGAGAGAAGCGCCCCGTGGTAGCCCCCCCACACCACGAAGGTCCAGTTGGCCCCATGCCACAGTCCGCCGAGGAGCATGGTGATCATGAGATTGCGGTAGGTCTTCCACTCCCCGTGTCGATTCCCGCCCAGCGGGATGTACAGGTAGTCGCGAAGACAGCTGGAAAGGGAGATGTGCCAGCGGCGCCAGAAGTCGGACGGGTCCAGTGCCTTGTAGGGGGAGTTGAAGTTGACCGGAATTCGCAGGCCGAACATGTACCCCAGGCCGATGGCCATGTCGCTGTACCCGGCGAAGTCGAAGTAGAGCTGAAAGGTGTAGCCCAGCATGGCCACCCAGGCGCCGGCGGACGACAGGTGTCGGAAGGCCGCCAGGCTGGGGTCCACGTAACTGGCCAGGGTATCCGCAATCAAAACCTTCTCCAGCAACCCGGTGATGAAGAAGGACACGCCGAGTCCCAGCCACCGCCGGCGATCGGCGTGGCCCAGGTTCTCGAGATCCTCCTCGATCTGGCGAAACCGGACGATCGGGCCGGCCACCAGCTGGGAGAAAAGCGACACGTAGGCCGAGAACTCGAAGAGGTTCCGGGTCGGCCGGATCACGCCCCGGTAGCCGTCCACGATGTAGGTGATCGTGTGGAACGTGTAGAACGAAATTCCGACCGGGAGCACGACGTCCCAGGCGGGGATGGGCACGCCGGCGCCGAGCGCCTGGATCACTCGGCCCACCGAATCCATCACGAAGCCCCCGTACTTGAAGAATCCCAGGAGCGAGAGATCGACCGTGATCGGGATGACCAGGCAGAGCTTCCGATGACGGGGGTCCGACCAGCGGAGAAAGCCGAGGCCCGCCGTGTAGCTCACCAGCGTGGAGGCCGCCATGAGGAGACAGAACCTGGGGTCCCAGTAGCCGTAGAAGACGTAGCCGGTCACAGTGAGCCAGACATACCGGGCCTTGGCCGTTCCAAGCAGCCAGAAGACCGCGTACGTGATCGGGAGGAATACCCCGAGGAAGACGAAGCTGTTGAACAGCATGCTCAGGCACCCCGTCTGGCGCATCCGCCGCGCCCTGGCGACCTTCCTGCATTCGCGACTCGACCCAAAGGAACGTCATGCTGCCCCGCGTGCGCGCCTGGCTGCAATGGCCGGTGCTGATCGTCGCCATCCTCGCCGGTGGTGAGATCGCCGCCCGGCTGGATGATCTGGTCCGGTACGACGTCCCCTTCCTTGCGCCGCTCGACGTCGGGTACGATCTGACGGTACGCGATTCCACGACCATCCGCGGGCGGCCGTTCGGGCGGTTCAAGAAGGTCCGCCTCAACGCCGCCGGCTTTCGCGGTCCGACGGTGACTCCCGTCGCGCGGGTCGGGTGCATTCGAGTCGCCGTGCTGGGCGCTTCCGAATCCGTGGTCGGCGGAGAGGCTGCGGGGACCGAGTACCCCGCCCTGATGCAACGCGCGCTCGACGGGCGTGGGTGCTTCGAGGTGCAGAACGCGGCCCTGAGCGGCTTCGACCTCCCCCATCTCACGGTCCTGTGGAACCAGTGGGTGGCTCGCTGGTCGCCTGCCCTGGTCGTGGTCTACACCACGCCCGCCTTTTACCTCCGGCCGGACGCACCGTCGTATCCCGACCCTCCCACTGGCCGGGCTCGAAAGCCCAAGTGGTGGACCCCCCGGCTGGAGGATCGGGCCCCCGGCGAGTGGTCCTTGCCGGAGGTCGTTCAGAAATGGATCGCGCGGCGGGACATCGAGCGGGCCGTGGCGGCGCACGACGCCGGCTGGGAGTATCGGGAAGTCCCCGCTGACCGGCTGGCCCGCTACCAGCGTGACCTCGACAGCCTTGTCGTCGCCATCCGCGGCGCCGGGGCCGAGCCCATCCTGGTGACCCACGCCATGCGATTCGCCGACCCCATGAGGCCCTCCGACGAGCTGGAGCTGCTCAAGTGGCAGCGAGGGACGCGGGCCACCGGTCCGGTGGTGCTCGACTTCGAGCGCGCCGCCAACGCGGCCATGCTCGCGCTCGGCCGCCGGCGTGGCGTCATGGTGGTGGACGCAGCAGCGCGCCTGACCGGCCGACAGGAATGGTTCGTGGACTACATCCACTTTACCGTGCCGGGCCGGGCAGTCATGGGCGCGCTCCTGGCTGACAGTGTCGCCGCCCTGGCCAGCCGGCTCCCGCCCGCCCGTGCCTTGAGCGACCGGGTCACGCCGTGAGGCCCCGGTCATCCCGTTGAGACCTTCCCTTCGCGACTCGCTCTACCTGGTGCTCGTCACGCTGATCGCGGCGGCACCCTACCTGGGCGGGCTGGGATTCTCCAGCGACGACTGGAGCTTCCTGAGCGACTTCGCCCTGTCCCGGGACCAGTCGTTCATCGGCCTGGTCCGGTCGCTGGCCCCTGAGGGCAGCATCGCCAGCCGGCCGCTCCAGGCGGCGCAGCTGGCAGCGCTCTACCATGCCTTCGGACTCCGCCCGCTGGGATACCACCTCTACAACACCGGACTGTTTGCGCTCGCCGCGGTGCTGATGATGCTGGTGCTGCGGGAGCTGCGGTTTCCCCGGGCGCTGTCGGTGGCGGTCCCGTCCCTGTACGTCGTGCTGCCCCACTACTCCACCGCTCGCTTCTGGTACGCGAACTTCCAGGCCGGGCTGAGCTTGGTCCTCTATCTCCTGGGACTCTACGCCGGCCTGAGGGCGGTCCGCGCCGCGCGCCCGACGGCTTGGGGCGCGCTGAGCGTGGTGAGCGTCGCGGCGAGTGTCCTGGCGTACGAGCTGGTGCTGCCGCTGGCCCTGCTCCACCCGCTGCTGCTTCGCCGCCATGCGACCCAGCCTCGGCCCCTCATCGGCTGGGCGACCTGGGCCGCGGTCGGCGCGGTCACCGCATTCAAGATGGTGACCACGACGCGCATCAACCCGCGGCATTCGCTGGCCGACCTCACCGGGCTGATGCACCAGGCGCTCCAGATCAATCTCAAGACCTACGGTGTTCGGGCGCCGGGACTGGTATGGGACACTCTCCGGCACCCTCCAGGCGCGGCCGCGATTGTCGCCGCGAGCGTCCTGGGCCTGCTCTCGGTGTTCTACCTGCGCGCCCTGGTGCGGTCCGACCGTGGTGTCCTCGACAGTCTCCGCCCAGCGGTCGCCCTGTGCCTGGCGGGACTCCTGGTCGCGGCGGCCGGCTACGCCATCTTTGTGACCACCGGAATCAGCCTCGACGCCACCGGCAGCAACAATCGCAGTGCGGTGGTCGCGGCCGCCGGCGTCGCGCTCGCGGCGGTCGGAGCCCTGGCGGCGCTCGCGACCCGGCTCCCCCCCGCCGCCCGACCGCTCGGATTCGCGGGGCCTGTCGCGCTGGCGGTGTTCGGCGCGTCGCTGCTCAGCCTCAGACTGGCCGATTACTGGGTGCGGGCGAGCCGTGAGGCCAATGCCATCGTCACCACTCTCACCCGTACCTTCCCCCGCCTTCCGCCGGGCTCTACCCTCATCCTGGATGGGTTCTGCCGTTACGTTGGGCCGGCGGTGGTTTTCGACGCGTCCTGGGATCTGCAGGGTGCGCTGCGTCTGGCGTATCGGGACCCCGACATCCTGGCCGACGTCGTATCCCCCGATGTCAAGGTGGCGGAGGACGGCGTCCACACCGTGGTGTACGGGGCGGAGACGATCTACCCCTACCGGCGGCTGCTGGTCTTCAATTTCCGCCACCGTGTCGGTGTGGCATTGCCGAACGCGGAGGAAGCCCGTCGGTATTTCGATCGCTACAATCCCGATTACTCCAACGGCTGTCCTCCCGGGCGAGCCGGCCACGGGGTCGAGGTCTTCTGAGCCCCCTTACCGGCGGACCTCCTCCTTCCACAGCCGGAAGAACAGACTCTCGCGCAAGCGATCGTTCGACGGCGCCCCGCCCGCGTCGGCCTCGAACTGGCGGTACTCGGAAGGCGCGTGAATGACCCAGGTGAGGATTCGAAGCCGGCGCATTTCCGAAGGGCCGACGCCAAGCGACACGCCGTACTGCGTCAGGCACTCCTCCTGGACTCGACCGGAGAAGGTTGCGGGGTCGAGCGCCCTCCGGTAGGACTCCAGAAAGTTCCTGGACTTCATCGCGCCGTCGTGAAAGAACGCAAGATAGGACAGGAAATAAATCAGATCCAGCGCGGGCAATCCCTCCGGATCGGCCGATTCCCAATCGAGCACCGCCAGGGTTCCGTCGCCCGTCACGAACAGATTCCAGGGGGAAAAGTCCCGCTGCTCCGGCACCACGGGCAGCGGCGGCAGGTCGGCCAGCGCCTCGGATGTCTGCTGCAGCAGGCCCGGATCGGCGACGGCGCCGAACATTCGGCCGAAGCGGTCGAGCGCGGGCTGGACCACTCGCGCCGGTGACGAGCGCACCGGCGTCCCCCCGCCCAGGGCGAGGTCGCTCAGCCACGAGGTGGCCTGCAGCGCCAGCGAGCGATACCGGGATGGCCGCAGCACGCTCCAGAGCGGGCCTCCTGACAGCGGGGTCTCCATGACGGTGAACCGGCCGGGGGCCGTTCGGACTTGGTGAACCCGGGGCACGCCCCGGACGCCGCCTGGCCGCTCGGCGAGGACCCGGAGAGCCTCTGCCTCGCGGGCGAGCCCGACGGCCGCCTCCGGGATTCGCGCGATCTTCGCGACCAGGTCGGGCGACCGGCTTCCGTCACGAAAGGCCAGCCCGATGACCTTGCTGATGCTGCGCGGTCCGCGGATCAGGAGGAGCCAGTGCCACCCGGGTGACGCCGGCCCCGCGTCGAGCTCCTCCGAAGGCCGATTCTGAGATGGTGTCCGGGCGACCGCGCAGAGCGTCGTCGGCAGGCCGGCCCAGCGTGGCAGCGAGCGGGCGACGTACCGGACGAGGTTCACCAGGAGTGCGCCCCGCTGGCCCGGAACCCGACGGTGCCGCAGCAGAAAGTAGGACCTCGGGCCGCGAGCGCCGAGGGGGAGCCATGCCGCTGTCGCGCGGAGGGAGGGCCATGGTCGATAGCACCGGACGTCGCTGAATCCAGCCAGGAGGAGCCGGCGGGTCAGTGACCGCGCGCTGAGGAACGGCGATCGCCACTCCCCGTAGAGGCACGCTCCGTCACGCAGCTCGGCCCGCGCCGCTTCCAGGGTCGCGTCATCCGGATCGACCACGACGGCCAGATCGTTGTCCCCCGGTCGCACACCCGGCTCGCGGAGCTCGCCGGCGATCAGCTCGACCGCCTCGCGCAGCTCGCCGGACGTGAAGCAGACAGTGCGGGCCGCCCCCGGGTCGGGGAGCAGGAACCGCCAGTCCACTCGGCGCAACAGCCGATTCCGAGTCGCCTCTTCCACGTCAGGCCCCGTCCCCAGGCCGATCGGAGGCCGCCAGGAGCTCGTCATAGACGGCGGCGACCCTGCGCACCATCGCCGGAGCTGAGAACTCGGCTTCGGCCCTCCGGCGTCCCGCCTCGCCCAAGCGGCGGCGGCGCTCGGGGTCCCGTAACAGCGCCCGGATCGCGTCGGCCAGGGCCCGGGGGTCGCCCGGCGGCACCAGCAGCCCCGTCGCCCCGTCCACCACGGCCTCGTCGTTGCCGCCGATGGCGGTGGCC
>DATCWW010000273.1:0-9284 GCA_036566145.1 Gemmatimonadales bacterium | reverse complement strand
CCCCAGCCGCAGCAGCGTCGCCCAGTCGCCCGCGGAATCGGCGACCAGGACCGAGCGGGCGACGTCCCCCGGCTCCTCCTGCGCCTGCAGCAGTCCGCCGACCCCGGCCAGGAGCGCCAGCGCCGCGGCCGCGGCCCGGATCACGAGACGTAGCGCGCGACCGCCATCGCCACCGTGGCCAACACGACCAGCACCGCGACGAGCGCCGCCGCCGTGGCCAATCGTCGCTGTAATGACTGCATCGTCGCCAGCTCATCCGGCGTGGGAGGCCGGCCCGCCGCGGCCATCGCCGCGCCCAGGGTGCCGAGCTTCCGGCCGGTCGGTGCCGTGACCGCCATGCCCACGACGCCGCCCGCCACCGCCAGCAGGCCGCCGAGCCCGAAGGTTCGGCCGGGCCCGGAGCCGAGCCAGGTGCTGCCGCCGGTCCGCGCGTTGGCCCAATAGAGCAGGAAGCCGGCGATCAGGGTGACGCTCATCGCGACCATCATCCAGATGGGCAGCCGGCGCGCCTGGGTCAGGTGAGACATGACCGCGCCGCCCGCCGGGCCCGCCGCCCGCAGCGAGGGCCCCAGGAAGGCGGCGATGAACACCGCGGTGCCGACCCAGAAAACGCCACCGACGATATGCAGCACGCGAAGAAGTATGATGATGCCAGGACTCATGCGGAGCGCCTCGAAGCGAAGGTCTGCCTGCTCACGCCGCTGCCGGGTCGGGGCCCAGCGCGTAATGCGCCTGGACCCGACGGATGCGCCCGTCGTCGTTCAGCTCCAGGCACTCGGCGGCGACCAGCCCCTGGACGCTCTGATAATGGAGCAGGACGCTGCGGGCGCCGGCGTACGCACGGAAGAGCACGAAGTGGAGATCGGGATAGCGCGCCAGCGCCGGCCCCCAGTACGCGCGGGCGGCGCTCTTGCCGCGCACCGTCACCCGCCCCGGGCCGAGGAACGACTCGGCGAGCGGCGAGGTGATCTCCACGTCCTCGCTGTAGTGGTCCAGGATGCGCTCGAGGTCGCGGCTGTTCCAAGCGGCGATCCACTCCAGCGCGAACTCCTGCGCCTCGGCTTCGGTCATGGGCGGGATCAGACGGCCGGGCTGGGCATCTCACGAAACTAGGAGCGCCGGAGCCCCTGCGGTAGACCGCACGCGGTCAGCCGCCGTCGCCGGGACGCGAACCGTCCGCCCGCGCGAGCAACCAGCCGCCCGCCGCGGCGAGGAGCAGCGCGAGCACGAGGTATCCCGCCTGCAGGTACCACCCGGGCCCTTCGGTCAGGAGCCCCTGCGCCGCGGGCAGCGGCGGCCCCACGGGCTGGGCGACGTCCCAGATCCCGAAGCTCAGCAGGACCGCCGCCAGCGCGAGGAAGACCCATCCGATCGGCCGGGCCACCGCTCACGTCCCCGGCACGGCAAGGTCGCTCTTGATCTTCCACCCCCCGTCGGCCTGGCGCACCCAGATGGCGACGTACTTGCCGCCGACCCGCTGCTGGGGCTTGCCCTTCGGCGTGAAGGTATAGGACCAGTCGCCGGTCTCGTAGGCCAGATCGTCCACCAGCCAGACCCCGGTGGTCGCGAGCGTGCCGGTGACCGCCCCGGCCGCCTGGACGAAGGCGCGCAGGTCGCCGGCGATGGCGACGCGACCGCGCAGTACCTTACCGTCGTCGCCGAGCCGGACACCGTCCGCGTCGTACACCGTGGCCACGCCGTCGGCGTCGGCGCGCGCGAAGGCGGCGATGTACTCGGCATTCCCCCGATCGATCCCGCGCCTGGCATCGGACAGCGGTCCCGGATCGGTTCTCTGGGCCAGGAGGAGCCCGGGCCATAGCAGCAGGGCGATCGACGCCCGGGGAGCACGCACGCGCGGCAGCGACATGAGCGGCACTCCGACTGGGAAGGATATACCCTCGCACACGATGACATCGGCGCGCGTGGCGGGCAAGGCCGGGGCTAGATCTCGATGGACCGTCCTGGTGGAGGCCACCTGAGGCGGTCCGCCAGTCCCGCGGCCGCGAACGCCCGCTCCACCTGCGCCCGGGATTCCGAGAAATGCGCCCACCCTTCGAAGTGGAGCGGGACGATGGTCGCGCGCGCGAGAGCGCGGGCGGCTTCGATCGCGCCCTCGGCGGTAAAGGTGAGCGGCCAATCGCCCACGGCTTCCACCCTGGCGGCGCCCAGGAACAGCACCGCGGTCCGCACCCGGAAGCGCGCCGCGACTTCGGCCACGCCCTCGTACCACACGGTGTCGCCGGAGAGATAGATCGCGTTCTCCGCCTCGCGCTCGAGCACGAAGCCGATCACCGGACCGCGGTCGGCGTGGCTCGGCCCGTGCCGGGCCGGCGTGGCCGTGATCCGGAGCGGGGCCCCCGACCGGGTCTCGAGCGAGGTGGCCTGCCAGGGGACGAGCCCGGGCTCGGCGCCGAGGCGGGCGGCGCCCTCTACGGTAGTCAGCACCCGGCCGGCGCTCGAGAGGAGACGGCGGCCGGCATGATCCAGGTTGTCGAAGTGGTGGTCGTGGCTCAGCAGCACCGCGTCGAGCGGCAGCAGCGCCTCGGCCGCCAGGGCGGGCCCGATCGTTTTCCGCAGGGTGTAGACCGGCGTGGGGTACTCGCTGCCGGCCGGATCAAGCGTGGGATCGGTGAGCAGTCGGGCTCCGCCCCACTCGAGAAGTGCGGTGGGTCCGCCGACGTAGGTGAGCCGGGGCGCCCCGCGCGAGTCAGTGGGCGTAGTCGCGAGACCAGCTCAGGAACTCGGCGAGCGACCCCGCGACCTGCTCCTCACCCTCCGGCCCGTGCTCCGGCCCGCGGATGAACACCGGCCCGTCGCCATAGACGCTGCCATCGGGGACGAAGTAGTACGGGTCCCCATGCTCATCGTCGGCGAACGCGACCGCTCCCGGCGGCAGCGAACGTCCGTAGGGCCGGAGCGCCTCGTCGTCCATGGGCAGAAAGAGGTCCAGCCACATCCGGCGCGTGCCGTCCGGGGCCACGAGATAGAAGTGGCTCCGCAGCAGCGCATCGGGTGCCGAGTAGAGCTGTCGCAAAATCTCCGGCACCGGGCGGCCCAGGGCGCTCTGGATGGTGTCCCAGCGCGGGTGGTAGATGCGCTCCCTGAACTCCGACGTCGAGCGGGGTGGCGGCTCGTAGAACCCGCTCATGCCCACCTCCATGGCGTGCAGTTGTCCGGCGCCGACATCGAACCCGGCCGGTGTGAGCCAAGTCACCGTCTGACTGGATACGGGGACACTACGATGCCGGAACCATGTCGTTCGAAGCCTCCCTACCGCCCCCGACCGTGCTCGTCGTGGACGACGACGCCATCGTGCGCCGCGTCGTGCAGGGGCACCTGAGCGATGCCGGCTATCGGATCTTCGAGGCGGAGGACGGCCAGGAAGCGCTCGAGGTGCTGGAGCGCACCGGCTCGGTGGACCTGGTGATCGTCGACATGGTCATGCCCCGCCTCAACGGGCCCGCCCTGGTCGCCGAGCTGATGCGCCGGCGTCCCTCCCAATCGGTCCTGCTCATCTCGGCCTATCCCGCCGAGCGCGACACGATGGAGGACGGACCGCCCAGCCACCCGTTCCTGCCCAAGCCGTTCACCCGGGATCAGCTGCTCGCCAAAGTCGCCGAGGCGGCTCAGGCTCGCGCCACCGAGTCTACCTGACACAACATGCGGCGCGCCGGTAGATCCGTCAAAGCGGTCAGCCGAGGCGCGCCAGCACTCTGAGCACCAGCAGCACCAGCATGCCGACGGCAAGGACAAGCGCCGCCGACGCGAACGCCAGGATGATGCGGACCCGGCGCAGCGCAGTCTGCTGCAGCCGGATGGATTCCTGCTGGCCGCGGAGCGCGTCGGCCGAGCGCCGACCCTGCTCGCGCTGAAGATCGCGGATCTCCTCCAGCAGTCGGATCACCCGCTCGTCCGCCGTGGACTCCGGACCGGTCATGGGGTGGTCCTCCTCCCTCGTCGCTCCAGCAGGTCGTCCCGCACCGCGAAGTCATGGCGGAGATAGAGGCTCCGGCTCCGGGGCGTGGGCCAGAGGACGACCGCGTCGCAGCCGCGGCGATCGCACTCGGCCAGCGCCGCCCCGAGAAGCCGCGAGCCCAGCCCGGCGCCCCGTGCGTCGGGACAGACGAACAGGCTGCTGACGTACCCGTGCCACTCCGGCTCGGCCACCGGATTGGGCAGCTTCTCGATCAGCTGCAGCCAGACGGCGCCGACCGGCTCCACCCCGCCTGCGATCCAGCACCGCCACGAGCCGCCCGGCTCGAGGCGCCGGGCCATCCACGGGGTACAGCGCGCCAGGAAGTCCGCCTCCGCCTCGGCGGGCGATTCCAGATCCGCGCGGAACGCGAACCGGAGCCTCGCCAGCGCCGCGGCGTCGGCCGGGTCGGCGAGGCGAAGCGCCGGCCCGGCCGACGCACTCACGACTCCTCTCCGGCGACCCGGCGCTCGATCCGCCGGTCGGGCACCAGCCAGATGAGGGCCACCCCGACATACAGGCCCCAGGCCAGCCATTGGTGCACGAAGGCGAGCGGGATGGCCAGCGCGTAGCCGAGGGGCGAGAGCTTGCCCTTGAAATCACGCCCGACGGCCGAGGCGAGGGTGGACTGGGGACCCTCGAGGCGCAGAATGGCGCGCTCGAGGATGTAGTAGGAGATGGCGGCCAGCAGGAGGACGAGGCCGTAGACCGCCGCCGGGGTCGGGGAGGTGTGATTCTCGCCCATCCATCCGGTGGTGAACGGCACCAGACTCAGCCAGAAGAGCAGGAGCAGATTGCTCCAGAGGACCGCCCCGTCCACCCGTCGGGTGACGTGCAGCATGTGATGATGATTGCTCCAGTAGATCCCCAGGTACACGAAGCTGAGCACGTAGCTCAGGAACACCGGGAGCAGCGGCCGCAGGTCGGCCAGCTCGGTGCCGTGCGGCGGCCGCAGCTCGAGCACCATGATCGTGATGATGATGGCGATCACGCCGTCGCTGAACGCCTCGAGTCGTCCGGTGCCCATGCTAGTGCGTCTCCCCGGGCAACGCGAACGCCATCACCGCGTCGCCCTGCTTGAAGCCGAACAGCGCGTTGCCGCCCACGGCGACGGCGATCACCTGATGGCCGCCGGCCCGATAGGTGACCGGCGGGGCGTTCACCCCGGCCTCGCACTGCCACGCCCAGAGGCGGTGTCCGCTGCCCGACCCGAACGCCGCGAAGATCCCCCGCCCCGCTCCAGTGAACACCAGGCCGCCCGCCGTCGCCAGCACGCCGCCCACCAGGGGCTCGTCGGTCCTGACCTGCCAGCGCACCTTCCCCTCCCCGGCGAGGTCGAGCGCGGTGAGCGTGCCCCAGCGCTCGTCTCCGTCCCGCGTGCTGGCGTACTGCAGGACGCTGCCATCGGGCCGAGGCGCCTTCTGGGCGATGTACCGGGTCGGCAGGTGCAGCGCGGCCACATAGAAGAGCCCTCGGCCGGGATCGTACGCCGAGGGCGACCAGTTGGCTCCCCCGGCAATGCCGGGGGCGATCACGACGCCGTCGCCCGGGCTGGGCGGCAGGAAGAGGTTGCGCTGGGGCACGAACGGCCGGGAGCGGAACAGCAGTCGCCCGTCGCGCCGATCGTGCACGAAGACCCACCCGGTCTTGCTCGCCTGGGCCACGGCCGGCACGGGGGCGCCGCGCTCGAGCAGCTCGAGGAGCACCGGCGGGCTGGCCACGTCGTACCCCCACCGGTCGTGCGGCACCTGCTGGTAGTGCCACACCAGTCGTCCCGTCCGGAGGTCGAGCGCGATCAGCGACGAAGTGTAGAGGTTGTCTCCGGGCCGGGAGGCGTCGGCCATCTGAGGCGACGGGTTACCGGTGCCGAAGATCAAGAGGTGGCGCTGGGCATCCACGACGGGCGTGGCGTAGATCGAGCCGCCGCCGTACCGCCAGGCGTCGGCGTGGGAGGGCGCGTCGGCCCGCTCTCGCGCCACGTCGCGGTGGAGCGGGACGCCGTCCGGGGTGGCCGCGCGGTACTCCCCTTCCCACCCGGGGCCGGTCACGTCGAAGCGCCATAGCGCGCGGCCGGTCGCGGCATCGAACGCGGCCATCAGTCCGGGACGGCCATACTGGCCCGACACCCCGACGACCGCCAGGCCCTGGTCGGGATGCAGCCCGTACCCCACGCCGGCGACCCCGACGTACACCCGGCCGTCGTACACCAGCGGCGCGGCGCTGATGCCGATGCCCGTAGAGCCAGTCGCCCCGACGCGCGAGAGCGGATCGTCGGGCCGGAGCAGTCCCGTGGCCTCGGTGGTACCCCGGTAGTCGGCGACGGTGACGTCCCACAGCCGACGCCCGGTGGCGGCGTCGAGTGCGACGAGGCGGCCGTCCACGGTGCCGACGAATACCCGCCCGTCGGCCACCGCCACGCCCCGGTTGGCCGGTCCGCAGCAGAGCTTCTGCGTCCGAGCCTCGTGAACGTAGCGCCAGCGCTCCCGCCCCGTGGCCGGGTCGAGCGCGGCGACGCCACTGAACGGGAGCGACACGTACATCGTGGAGTCGGCCACGATCGGGGTGGCCTGGAAGGTCGCGGTGACGCCGCTGTGCCAGGTCCAGAGCGGACGGAGCCCGGAGACGGTCGCGCTGTCGATTTCCTTCAGCGGCGAGAAGCGTTGTCCGCCGAGGTCGTGGCCGTGGAGGGTCCAGCCCTCGTCGTCCTGCGCCAGCGCGGCCGCGGGAAGCATGAGCAGGGCGGCGGCCAACCGCCATGCGCTCATCGGGGCGGCCATGTCAGCTCGAGGCCCGGCGCGGTCGCCGGGTCAGCTCACCCCCGCAATTGGGACAGCGCTGGGCCATGGCGACCGTGCAGCCCGGGCAGAAGGTGCACTCGTAGCTGCAGATGAACGCCAGGTCGCCGGCCCCGAGCGGCGCCTGGCATTTCTCGCAGGTGGTGCGCATTTCCAGCGCCATGAACCAGGTCTCCTCAAAGATGTCGCACCTCGATCGGCACCGCCTTTCCCAGGGCCTTCGCCACCAGACTGCGATGACAGTGCGCCGGGTCGGCCTCGAAGCAGAGCAGGCAGACCCGCCGCCCGCCCCGGACGATGTCGGCCAGAGCCTCCAGCTCGGCGTGGGCCTCGCGGGTCCCGAGGTGCTCGAGATAGATCGCCCGCATCTCCTCGTGCCGCCCCGCCCGGGCCGCCGCCCGGCCGGGAGCCGGGGTGCCCAGCCCGCGCAGGTGGAGGTAGTCGATCCCCGCGCCACGCAAGTTGGCGGCGAGCGGGGTCTTGGAGAATCCCGGACGGCGCGAGCCGGCGACCGCCCGCACATCGACCAGTAATTCGATGCGGGCGTCGGTGAGTGCCTGGAGGAAGCTGGCGACCGTCGCACCCTGGTAGCCGATGGTGGCGACGTCTACTGCAAGGCGTTGCACTGATCGCGCCCGCCGGTCACCGCCCCGCTTCACCCGTGTCCCCCCTCACTGACCAACTTGAAAAATCGGGTGCATGTTATCCCCATGCGCGCCGCCCACCGTCGTTCCGCCGCCCGAGCTCTCCGGCTGCTGTCGCTCGCCGCGTGCGCCGCGTGTGCCGCGCCGCCCGCCGCCACTCCCCCGGCCGCACCGCCTCGGGCCATCGCCCTGCTCGAGGCCGCGAGCCAAGGCTACGCGACGCTCCAGCACATCGCGGACTCGCTGACGACGGTCGCGGACGCCGCGACCGGCGAAGCGTCCCAGAGCGCCGCGCGCACCATCGCGGACCGGATCGCACCGCTGCGTGGCGAGTTCGAGGACGTGACGGTGAGCATGTCCACCCGCGAGCTGGAGCAGACCCGCTCGCTCTGGATGCGGCTGGCCCTGAGCCATGCCGCGCTGGAGGAGCTCTACCGCTCGGCGCTCATGCTCTCGGCCGATCCCGCCGCCACACCGGACGAGGTGCGCGATCTCGCCGAGCAGCTTGCCGGCGCCCTCGAGCTGGCGCGGGCCTCGAGCCGCATGGCGGCCGACCAGCTGCAGGCCCCGGCGCCGGCTCCTTCGCCGGCCATCGCCACCTTCCGCTCCTAGACCGTCGCCGCCGTGCGCCGGGCGTAGGTCATCGCCGGCTTCCCGAGCTGGCGCCGGATGAACGCGGCCTGACCCACGTGATACGAATCATGCTGCGCCAGGAAGGCGAGCATCCCGAGCGGCGAGGAGTCGCCGACGGGGAATCGATGGGCCCCGGTCCGCTCGAGCGCGCCGCTTTCGAGGGTATCCAGGACCTCCGACAGCCGCGCGCTCACCGCGAGCCAGGCCCGCCGCACCTCGTCGAGGGTGGGCCATTCCCCGATGTCCTCGATGCTCTGGGCATCGGCCAGATAGCGGCTCAGGGGATTGGCCAGCGGGTGCCCCAGCCGGCCCAGCAGGAAGTGCCGGGTGTCGGCGAGATGGGCGGCGAGAAAAATGATGCTGTTGCCGCCCCCGTCGAGCCGGCGCTGGGCGTCGCCCTGGGACAGCCCGTCGAGACAGTTGAGCAGCAGGTCGGTGTTGAGCTCGAAGATGGCGGCCACCGAGGTGATACGGGGATCCATCGGTCCTCCTGCGTAGTCAGCCCGGCCCGCCCAGCTCGGTCCAGGTAATCCCGGCGGCGAGCAGCGCGACGACCAGCACCGCGACGTCCGCCAGGCTCAGGTGCACGCCGATCGCCGCGAAGTCGAGCGTCGGCCCGCCGAGGGTACCCGCCGCGTGACCCGAGAGGTAGAGATCGGAGACCCCCAGGGCCACGGCCGCCAGCAGCGCCGCCGCGGCGCCGGCCGCGAGCGACGCGGCGATCCGCACGACCGGCGAGGCGATCTCAGAACTCCCGGCGCTTCATTTCCTTGAACAGCCGCTGGGTCTCCGCCGATTGCTCGGCCGGCCGCTGGCGGAGCGTCGGGTCGAACTTGGCGGTCTGTTCGTCCTTCGGCGGTTTGATCTTGGCGGCGTTCTTCCGGGCCAAGTTGGCGATCCGTTTGTCATCGGCACGGGACATGGCGTCTCCTGGAATGGGGAGGGCCGACGGGCGGCGGCCCTGATCACGGAAATTAAGCCCGGGCCGGCGTGCCGAAGCTAGCGTCCGAGGCTACGCCGCTCCCGGTAGAGCCGCTTGACCAGCTGCACCTGGCCCGTGTGATAGGCGTCGTGCAGCGCGATGCCGATCACCAGATCGCCGTACGTCCACCGCCGGGACGAGGGTGGCCGACGCCCGAGACGCCCGGGCGGCAGCGCCGCGACCGCCTCGACCAGCCGGGCGTGCTCCTGCTTGAGCAAGGCGACGTCCTCCGCCCACCGCGCTGCGTCGGCGCGGTC
>DATCWW010000269.1:0-4524 GCA_036566145.1 Gemmatimonadales bacterium | reverse complement strand
GCGGCTCTGCGCCGGCGCCGGCGCCGGCCCCGCGAGCCGACACCGCGGCGCTCCCGGACTTCTCGCCCACCGACACGAGCGCCTTTCTCCGGGTTCGCTTCGCCCAGGGCACCACCTCGGGCATCCTCGACGACAGCCTCCCCGGGGGCCACGATCGCGGCTATCTGCTCGGCGCGCTGCAGGACCAGGTGATGCTGGCGCACGCCATCGCGTGGCCGGCCGCGGTAGGGCAGGAGGGGCCGGAAGCGCGGGTCCGGGTCTACCGGGCGCACGACGGGGCCGAGCTCGAGGCGCCCGGACCCGACGGGCCGCTCTGGTTCGGCCATCTGCCCGGCACCGGCGACTACGTCATCCGGGTCACGGCGCCGGCCGAGCGGCCGATCAGCTACACGCTCGCCGTCCAGATTCCACGCCGGCTGATTCTCGATCGCGGCCATCCGCAGAGCGAGGTCTCGGCCCGGGCTCCCTCGCGCGCGCCGGTGGACTTCGTGGTGAAGGGAGTGAAGGGCCAGCTGTTCCGGGCCGAACTCCGCGGAGCACCAGAGGGCGGCGCGGCGCCGACGCTGCATCTCTACGGGCTGGACGACGGTGTGCAGCTCGCCCCGCTGAGCGAGCGGCGCCGGAGCTGGTCCGGCGCGCTGCCCGCGGATCAGGACTACGTGGTGAGCGTGATTCCTCCGGGCGAAGGCGCCCAGTACGATCTCATCGTGGCGGTGCGCTGACCCCGCTCAGGCGACCGTGTCGCCGCCCAGGATCGGAAGCACCTCGCCGGTGATGTAACTGGAGCAGACCGGCGCGGCCAGGAACACGTAGGCGGGCGCGATCTCCTCCGGCTGGGCCGGCCGCTTCATCGGCACGTCACTGCCGAACTCGGCCACTTTCTCCGCATCCTGGTCCGCCGGGTTGAGCGGCGTCCACACCGGGCCCGGCGCGACGCAGTTCACCCGGATTCCCCGCTCCACCAGGTTCTGGGCCAGCGACTTGGTGAAGGCGTGGATGGCACCCTTGGTGCTGGAGTAGTCCAGCAGCTCCTTGCTGCCCTCGATGCCGGTGACCGATCCGGTGTTGATGATGGCGCTTCCCTCCTTCATATGGGTCAGCGCCGCGCGTGCCATGTAGAAGTAGGCGAAGATGTTGGTCCGGAAGGTGCGCTCCAGCTGCGCGTCGCTCAGCTCCTCCAGTGAGGGCACGTGCTCCTGGAAGGCGGCGTTGTTGACCAGGATGTCGACCTGATCCAGCTCCCGCACCGTGGCCTCGACCGCTTCCCGGCAGAACTCCGGGTCGGTCACATCACCGGGAATGAGCAGCGCCCGCCGGCCCTCCGCTTCCACCGCGCGGCGCGTCTCTTCCGCGTCGGCGTCCTCGTTCAGGTACACGATCGCCACATCGGCGCCTTCGCGGGCGAAGAGCACCGCCACGGCCCGGCCGATCCCCGAGTCGCCGCCGGTGATCAGGGCCACCTTGTCCTCCAGCTTGCCCGAGCCGAGATATTCGGGGGCCTCATACCGCGGGCGAGGCTTGAGGTCGCGCTCGAGCCCGGGCTTGCGGAGCTGCTGCTCCGGCACCGGCGGCTCGGGGTACGCGCGCTGGCCGACCTGGACCGCGCCGTTCTTCTTCGGCTTCTTCTTCTCGCCGCGGGCCCGTGCGGTCTCGGCTTCCTGCTGCAGCGTCCGGTCCGAGCGCGCCTTGGCGTCGCCCGCCGCTTTACCGCGGCGCGACTGCTTTCCCGACCACCGTCCCGCCTCTCGATTGACCGCCACGAATCCCTCCTGAAGATCGCCCGCGTGAGTGGATCGTGATGATGGGCGATCGTAACCGGCCGGGATGTGACAGGCCTCACCCGCCGCGAAACGCCGAGGCGGCCTCCTTCGTAGGGCCCACCATCGCACGCACTCCCCGTCTCCCTCGAGAGGTCCTCATGCGGTTGACCCTCGCCGCGCTCGCGGCGCTCGTCCTCGCCGTTCCCGCGGCCGCCCAGACCGCGGCCGATTCCGCCGCGGTCCGCGCCAGCGCGCTCGACTACGCCGAGGGGTGGTACGAAGGCAGCACCGAGCGGATGACCCGGGCGCTCCACCCCGAGCTGGTGAAGCGCATCGTGATGTGGGACAGCACCACCAACCGCAGCGTGCTCAGCACCATGGGTGCGTCGGCGCTGGTGAACGCCACCGGCCACGGGTACGGCGCCAAGACTCCGAAGGAGAAGCAGGAAAAAGACGTCCGGATTCTCGACCTGTATCAGAACGCCGGCGTGGCCAGGATCACCATGGCCGACTGGGTGGACTACCTGCAGCTGGCCAAGGTGGACGGCCGCTGGGTGATCGTGAACGTGCTGTGGGAGCGGAAGCCGGGTCACGGCGCATGATGGCCTCGGCCCTCCCCGCGCTCGCGCTGGTCGCCACGCTCGCCGCACCCGGCGATCCGCCGGCCCGCAGCTCCGGCTGGCTGGCCCGACTCCCCGACGGCGAGACCAAGCGGAAGTTCCTGCTCGATTGCACCGGCTGCCATCAGTTCGACGAGCGCATCGCCCGGCCGGACGGCACCCCGCGCACCGAAGCGGGGTGGGTCGAGGCGGTGACCCGGATGCTGGGATACGCCGGCGCCACCACTTCGTTCCCCGTCATCGCGGCCGATCGCGATCCCAAGAGGACTGCCGCCTGGCTGGCGCGCCACCTGCCGGCCGGCCCGGTGGCCGACCTTGTCGTGCCGACCGCGGCCAAGGCCGCGATCACCGAGTACCCGATGCCCGAGGCGCAGGACCTGCCCCACGACGTGGTGGTCGAGCCCGACGGGGGCGTGCTCGTGACCGGGATGTTCACCCACGTGCTCTACCGCGTCGATCCGGCCGGCGGGCCGCCGGTCGAGATTCCGATCCCGGTCGAGAAGGCGAATCCGCGGGCCATCGAGCGCGACACCCTCGGCCGGGTGTGGGCGGTGCTGGGCGGGCCCAAGAAGCTCGCCATGCTCGCGCCCGACTCGACCTGGCAGGTGCGCGACGTGGGGATGTATCCCCACAGTCTCGCCATTGCGCCCGATGGACGGGTGTGGGTCAACGGCCATTTCACCCGAGCGCCCGAGCTGATCGGCGCCGTGGATCCGACCTCGGGGAAGTACGAGACCCACGAGGTCCCGCCCCATCCGACGATGGCCACCGTGGACGGCGGCCCGATCCCCTACGAGATCCGGGCCGCCCCCGACGGGCGCATCTGGACCAGCG
Organism: Gemmatimonadales bacterium; assembly: GCA_036566145.1. GTDB lineage: Bacteria > Gemmatimonadota > Gemmatimonadetes > Gemmatimonadales > GWC2-71-9 > CAVVWJ01. The sequence goes on along the minus strand of DATCWW010000269.1, from coordinate 1,310 downwards.
AGCTGCACGGCAACCGCATGGTGGCGTTCGATCCCGCCACGGGACGCTTCCGGACCTTCACCCTTCCTACGCCGCACAGCGGGCCGCGCCGCTTCGACGTGGACGCGAAGGGCATCCTGTGGATTCCGGCCTACACCGCCGGCCGACTGGTGCGACTCGATCCGGCGACCGGCCGGTTCACCGAGATCCCGCTGCCCATGCCGGACGCCCTGCCGTACGTGGTGCGGGCCGACCCGCGCGACGGCGCGCTCTGGATCGGTACCGGTGCTGCCGACGTGGTGTTCCGCTACGATCCCAAGGCCCGCCGATTCGATACCTATTCTCTCGGCACCCGGGGGGCCATGATCCGGCATCTGGCCATCGACCCGGCCCGCAACGCGGTCTGGCTGGCGTATGGCGCTTCGCCCGGGATTCCCGCCCGCATCGCGCGGCTGGTGCCGGCCCGACGTCCGTAGCTCACGAGTCTCCCATGCCTCCCATCGTTCTCCTCGTCAACGGCGACCGGCGTCGGGTGGATGTCCCGCCCGACATGCCGCTCCTCTGGGCGCTGCGGGACGTTCTCGGGCTCACCGGCGCGAAGTACGGATGCGGCGCCGGCCACTGCGGCGCCTGCACCGTGCATCTCGGCGGCGCGGCGGTGCGCTCCTGCCAGCTTCCGGTGCGAGCCGCGGCCGGCAAGCCGATCACCACCATCGAGGGCCTCTCCCCGGACGGCAACCATCCGGTCCAGCGCGCATGGGTGGAGGAAGACGTGGCCCAGTGCGGCTATTGCCAGGCGGGACAGATCATGGCCGCCGCCGCGCTCCTCGAGGCCACCCCGAAGCCGACCGACGCGCAGATCGACGACGCGATGTCCGGCAACCTGTGCCGCTGCGGCACCTACCAGCGGATCCGGGCGGCGATCCACCGCGCCGCCGGCGGAGCCGCCTGATGCAGCGCCGCGATTTCCTTCAGGTCACCGCCACCGCGGCCGGCGGCCTGCTGGTGCTCAGCGCGCTGCCACGCACCATGCACGGACTCGCGGGCGGCGCGCTCGGTCCGTTCGTGGAGATCGGGCCCGACGGCCTGGTTACCATCGCCGCCAAGAATCCGGAGATCGGACAGGGCGTGAAGACGTCGCTGCCGCTCATCGTGGCCGAGGAGCTGGACGTCGCCTGGGACCGGGTGCGGGTGGTGCAGGCCGACCTCGACCGCCGGTTCGGCGACCAGTTCGCGGGCGGGAGCACGGCTGTGAGCGAGAACTTCGACGGGCTCCGGCAGGCCGGCGCGGCGGCGCGCCATCTCCTCGTCGCCGCGGCCGCGGCGCGGTG
>DATCWW010000239.1:0-2056 GCA_036566145.1 Gemmatimonadales bacterium | reverse complement strand
GGGGCCGGTGCGGGTGGCCGGCGTTGCCTGGGAGCGCCGGGCGGCGGCCCTGGCCGACGTGGTCGAGCTGCTCGATCCGGCCTCGCTGGTGGTGTGGAGCGTGGACCGTACCCGACAGGGCGAGATCGAGCGGGCCGTCGGGGCGACCGCGCCCGGCGTGACGATCACCTCGGGCGACGCGCCGCGGGCGGCCCTGGTCGTGGCCTTCGACCCGCCTACGCCCGAGCGTCTGACGCAGCTCGCCTCCGCCGGCGAGGTGGTCCTCCTGATGCCGCCCGGCACCGAGCGATACCTCGAGCGAGTCGCCGCGCCCCGCCGCCCGCTTCGGCTTCCGGGTCTGCTCGACGGCGTGACGGCCGCGGCCGGCGCCCGGCGGGAGGCGGTGGTCCGGACCATCGAGGCCGGCCGGCCCGAGGCCGCTCTCGCCGTGCTGGCCCCGCTGTTCGAGCGCTATGACGCCGGCGCCGTCGCAGCCGCGCTGTACGACCTCTGGACCTCCGCCCCTCCGGCGGCGCCGGCTGCGGCGCCGGAGCCTCCGGCCACCTCGAAGATCTTCGTGGGCATCGGCAAGAAGGACGGCGCGACCGTCAACGACCTCGTGGCGGTGCTGACGAAGGAGGTGCGGGTGGAGCGCACCCGGATCGGGCGGGTGGAGCTGAAGGACGCGTACGCGCTGGTGGAGATCCCGGCCCAGGAGGCGGAGCGGATCGCGGGGGCGCTCAACGGCACGACGATCCGGCGGAAGCGGGTCACCGCCCGGGTGGATCGCGGACCGGCGCATCCCACCCGGCCTGGCCGCCCCGCCCGGCGCAGCTAGGGCGGACCTAGCGCTTCCGGTTCACCAGATCGCGGAGCCCGCGGGCCGCGCGGAAGACCGGCACGGTCGCGGCCGTGATGCTGAGCGCCTTGCCGGTCCGCGGATTCCGCCCCTCGCGCGCAGCCCGGCGGCGGGTCTCGAAGCTGCCGAACCCCGACACCGTCACCCGTCCCCCGCGGCGCAGCTCGGCGGCGATCAGACCACCCTCCGAGAAGAACAGCTCGGTGATCTCGTTGGCGCGGGCCTTGGTGACCCCGAGTCGCTTGGCGACGGCATCGACGAGATCCTGCTTGGTCACCGGAACTCCTTGAGGCGGCTTGGGGCCCGAATATCGCCGAGCGTGCGAGAGCGCCGCAAGGTGACTGGAGTTTCCCGCGCGACGCTCTACATTGACGCACCCCCCGCGCACTCCGGAGCTCCCATGAACTACGGCACTCATCCCGGCTGGATCGAAGTGATCTGCGGGGTGATGTTCAGCGGCAAGAGCGAGGAGCTCATCCGCCGGGTGCGCCGGGCCATCATCGCGCGCCGGCGGGTGCAGGTGTTCAAGTCCCACCTCGACGCGCGGTACGCGGGCCTCTACAGCGTCTCCAGTCACGACGGCACCGAGCTCGACGCCAGCCCCGTAGACTCGGCGGCCGAGATCTTCCGGCTGGTCCGTCCGGACGTCCATCTGGTGGCGATCGACGAAGCGCAGTTCCTCGACCCGGAAGTCGTCATCGTGGCCACCGCGCTCGCCGCCCGCGGGCAGCGGGTGGTGCTCGCCGGCACCGACACCGACTTCCGGGGCGAACCGTTCGGGGCCATGGGTGACCTCATGGCCGTGGCCGAGGTGGTAGACAAGCTCCAGGCGATCTGCGTGGTGTGCGGAGATCCGGCCTGCCGGAACCAGCGGCTGATCGACGGCAAGCCCGCCCGCTACGACTCGCCCACGATCATGGTGGGCGGCCGGGAGAGCTATGAGGCCCGGTGCCGCCACTGCCACACCGTGCCCAGGAAGGACGAGGATCAGACCCGCCTGCTGTGAGCCTCGCGCTCCGGGCCGCGAGCCGAGCACCCGCATCCGGCCGGAACCGGCCCCGCGCGGGCGGAGCTGAGGGCCGTGCAGCACGTGGGGCTCACCGGGAACGTGGCCGCCGGCAAGTCCACCGTGGCCGCGCTCTTCCGCCGCTGGGGTGCCACGCTCATCGACGCCGACCAGATCGTGCACGAGCTGCAGGCCCCGGGCAGCCCGGTGCT
>DATCWW010000225.1:0-2731 GCA_036566145.1 Gemmatimonadales bacterium | reverse complement strand
GCGGTGCGGCAGTACCTGATCGGCAGTTATCAGCTGGATGGAGCCCGGCTCACGGCCAACGGCCTCGGCGCCAGCAAGCCGGCCGCGGGCAATGACACCGCCGAAGGCCGGCAGCAGAACCGGCGGGTCGAGCTGGTGAAGATGTAGGCGGGACCGGGCGCCCGGCCTACCGCGCGACGGTGATCGGGCGCCCCTCCTCCAGCCACCGGTCCGGGGCGCTACGCACCCGGTCCAGTGGCAGGTTCGCCGCCCGGGTGAGGTCGGGCGGACTCGCCGCGTCGGCCGCCCGGCCGAAGCGCAGCTCGTAGACGGTCGGGCCGGCGTTCCGGGCGTGCTCCGCGACGAAGCCGGCGAGGGCCCGGGGCCATCCTTCCCGCGGTGGCGGTGGCCGCCGCCGCCGGTGCCGCTCCAGCTCGGCGACGATGGTGTCGCGATCGAGTCCCATCCGGAAGTACCGCTCCCGCAGGTGCCGCTCGTCCTCTCTCGGATTGGGATCTCTCGGCCGGACCAGGTCGCAGGCGCAGGCCCCTACCCCAAGGTGGGCCACGGTCTGTGCCGCCGGCAGCACCCCGCGCAGCCAGGCGACTTCGGCCGGCGTTCCGGCCGAGGCGGCGAGTCCGGGCGGCAGCATGGCCCGAACCTCGCTCAGGGTGAGCGGGCTCGCGAGACGAAGGAAGTAGCACATTCCGGAGACGCGGCGGGCGCCGCCGCTCAGATGGGCAGGTCGTCCCGGACGAGGACCAGGATCGCGGCCTGGGGCACCACGAGGTAGCGCTTCTCCTCGAAGGTGATTTCCACCGAGGCCTTGCGGAAGAAGATGGCGTGGTCGCCGACCTTGGCCTGCATGCCCCGGCGGCCTTCGCGCTGGGTGACCTTCCACGGCTCGTCGTCGAGACTGGTGAGATCGGCCACGGGATCCCCGGGTCCGGTGGCGACGATCAGCCCGGTCTGCACCTGCTGGGAGTCGATGGCCGTCGGGGGCAGATAGAGCCCGACCCGGGTGCGGTCGTCGCCGTCCTCGGGGGTGATGAGGACCCGGTCGCCGACCACGAGGAGCTGTTTCCTGGGGAATTCCATTGGCGGCTCAAGCCGGGAAAGGGGAAGGGGGAAAGGGGAAGGGAGCGCGCGGCGCACGCTGGGTGCGCCCCCTTCCCCTTTCCCCCTTCACCTTTCCCCTCATCTCTCGCTCCCGTTCCCGTTCCCGCCCGCCTCGCTCTGATACGCCGTCACCAGCTCCATGATCCGGAGCTTCCGGGTGGCGGCGGGGAGACGGAGGCTGATCTCGTCGCCCACCCGCCCGTCGGCGAGCGCGCGACCCAGCGGCGAGGCGAGCGAGATGTGCCCCGCGTCGAAGTCCATCATCTCGGCGAGCACGACCACATAGGTCTCGCGGTCGTTGGTCTCCAGGTCGAGGACCGTCACGGAGGAGCCGAGTCCGACCCGATCGGTCGGGGCCTCGTGGTTGGCGAGCTGCCCCAGCTGGTTGAGCCGCTGGTGCAGCTGGCCCAGCCGGGCCTGGACGAACTGCTGCCGCTCGAGCGCGGCCTTATACTCGGAATTCTCCCGCAGGTCGCCGAGCTCGACCGCCTGGGCGATGGCCTGCGGCAGAAGGACGTTCAACTCGTGGCTGAGCTGATCGATCTCACGGCTCAGCTTTTCCCGCATCTCACGGATCATGGTCGAACCAGACTCTATAAATGAGGACGCCCGGAGCCCACGACTGCTCCGGGAACATTCGGAAGCCGAAGCCCAAAGATACCTTCGGGACCGGATTCCGGAAGAGTGTTGCAGGTTAAGCCGATGCCGAGTTGGAGCTTAGCAGTTAGGTTGGGGGCATGAGACCGCCCCGTTCCTCCCTCTCCGCCGTCCTGCTGGTCCTCGCGGCGGCCTGTGGCGCCAGCCGGCCGTCCGCCGCCACCAGCGCAGAGGCACCGCCGGCCCAGCTGGGCTCGGACGCCGCCGCCGATTCGCTGCTGGTGGACGTCCGGAGCGCCGACAGCACCATCCAGGTGAACGCCCGGTACGCCGGGCCCAACAACTTCACCGGCGCTCCTCTCCCCGGGTACGAGGCGCCCCGCGCGCTGCTTCGGCGGGAGGCCGCGGCCGCCCTGGCCCGGGTGCAGCGCCGTCTCCGGAGCGGGGGGCTCGGTCTCAGGGTCTTCGACGGCTACCGGCCGGTTCGGGCCACCCAGGCGATGGTGGCGTGGACCGAGCGGGTCGGCCGGCCGGAGCTGGTGGACAGCGGGTACATCGCGCGGCGCAGCCGGCACAACATGGGCGTCGCGGTGGACCTGACCCTGGTGGACCTGGTCACCGGCACGGAGGTCCCGATGGGGACCGAATTCGACGCGTTCACCCAGGCGGCCCACACGGCCAACGCCGAGGGGCGGGTCGCCCGGTACCGTCAGATCCTGGTCCGGGCGATGGAGTCGGAGGGGTTCACCAACTACGAGCAGGAGTGGTGGCACTTCAGTTACCCGGTCAAGGGGGCGGTCCCCTTCGATCGGGTCATTCACTAGGTCTATAAGGAAGGAAACCACAAGGGTTTCCTTGACCTTCGCCAGGGAAAGCGATAACGTGCGGCGGTTTTGCTCCCTGGTACGTGCGCGGATCCTGTTACCCAGGACGGCCTAGTCAAAATGCCTGAACGCACCGCTGCCGCCCGGCGCCCCACCCGGCTGGTACCGTTCCTCTTGCTGCTCGCCCTCGTGGCGGGATGCAGCCCGGAGCG
>DATCWW010000208.1:0-25569 GCA_036566145.1 Gemmatimonadales bacterium | reverse complement strand
GCGGATGCAGGCCGACGAGGACGACGAGCCGGCGGCGCGCGCGCCGGGCGACGAACGCTAGCTCGGACGCGGCGCTGACCGGGTCAGTGCGCTCCGGCCGCGCTCCCGGTCTCCTTCGCGATCCACCGCTCCACGTCGGCGCGCAGGTACGGCAGCGGAACCCCCCCGCTGCCGAGCACCTCGTCGTGGAAGGCGCGGACGTCGAATCGCTCACCCAGCCGCCGCTCCGCTTCGGAGCGGAGCCGGATGATCTCCAGCCGGCCGGTCATGTACGCCGTCGCCTGCCCGGGGTTGATGATGTAGCGATCGACCTCGGACGTCGCTCCCTCGCGGGAGAGCACGGTGTGCGCCAGCATGTAGTCGATGGCCCGCTCCCGGGACCAGCCGAGCACGTGAAGCCCCGGATCCACCACGAGGCGCGCCGCCCGGAAGGCCGCCGAGCTGAGCCGGCCGAGCTGCGCGAGGTCACCCGAATACAGTCCCATCTCCCTCGCCAGCTCCTCGGCGTACAGGCCCCACCCTTCGCTGTACCCCGAGTTGCCCAGGATCCGGGTGACCGGGTGCGCGCCGGGGCGCTCCTGGGCGAGGGAGATATCGAGGTGGTGCCCGGGATAGCCCTCATGAAACGCGATGGCCTCGAGGTCGACCCGCGAGGCGCGCCCGGGGCCGGTATTGATCCGCCACCGCCCCGGCCGGCTGCCGTCCTGCGCTGCCGCGGTGTAGGAATTGGGGCAGCCCGACTTCTCCTCGAACTGGAGACACGGGTCGAGCACCATTTCCGCCTTGGGCAGCCGGCCGAACCATTTCGGCAGCGCCGCCTTGGCCCGGGCGACTGCCGCCGTCGCGGAGTCCAGGACCTCCTGGCGGCTGGAGAACTTCATCGCGGGGTCTTCCCGGAGCCGGCGCCAGACGGTGGTCATCTCGGCCGTCCCGAAGAGGCGCTCCGCGATCGGCCTCGCCTCCGCCTCCAGCCGGTCGATCTGCTCCAGCCCGGTGCGGTGGATCTCCCTGGGATCGAGGTCGAGGGTGGTGAAGCTCCGCACCCGCGCGCGATAGCACTCGGCGCCATGCGGCATCGCGGTGACTGCCGTCTCCGCCCGCGCCTTGGGCAGATACTCGGTCCGGAGGTACTCGCGATATTCGGCGAAGGCGGGGTAGACGGCGTCGCGCAGCACGGCCACAACCGAGTCGCGCCAGCCGGGGGTGCCGTCCCGCTCGGCGAGGGCAAGGATGGGTGACTGGTCCGGTGGCGTGGCGACCAGCCCGTCGAGCTGCTCGATCACTTTCTCGACTGCGATCCGCGGGGCCACGTAGCCCTGACGCACGCCCTCGCGCAGGTTCGCCATCTCGACCCGGAGCCAGGGCTGGAAGTTGCGGTAGCGGGCAAGTGCCTTGGCCCGGAGCTCGTCGCTGCCGACCGGCTGATTGCTGGCCAGACGTCCGGGAAGCTGCTGCGGTCCGCCCTGCTGGCTCACGGACCAGAGCTCGTCCCGGCAGACGCGCCGTCCCACCGCCGATTCGAGCGTGTTCCGGAGGACGGCGTAGGTGATCGCGTCGGGCGTGCCGGCGAGCGAGCTTTCGGGGATCGCCCGGAGCCGGGCCAGCCAGGCATCCTCCCGCTCCCGCCAGCGTGCGAGCGCCGCCAGGCTGTTCTCGTTGTACCGGTCAAGCGCCGCGTCCGGGACGCCGCGGAAGAACGCGGCGAGCGGCCGGGTCTCGACGAAGTCGCGGTAGTACTCGTCGGCCACGGCGCTCACCGAGGTCGGCGCAGGCGGTGGCGCAGGCGGGCGACCGGCCGAGCAGGCGAGCAGAGCGAACGGGAGGAGGGCCGGAATCCGGCGACGGAGAGGGCTGGTCATGAAAGGCTAATCAATCACCATGGCTCCGGGGCGCCAGTGGCAGATCTACTACCGCCGATGCCGGCGCCGGAGCAATCCTTCGGAGCTCTGCCGTTTCAGAGCGGGGACCTCGACGCGGAGGGTAGGGTACCATGAAACGGACGCTCGCCTTGTTCCTTCTCACGGCGGCCGCGCTCAGCGCCGCCTGCAGCAATGATGACAATACCGGCCTGGAAGGCCAGGGCCGCCTGCGAGTCGTGCATGTCTCGCCGAACGCGGCCAATCTGGACATCGTGCTGGATGGCGATACCGTCGCCAGCGACCTCGCCTACCGCGGATCCTCGGACTACATCCAGCTGACGGCCGGCGGGCACGTCATGCAGATATCCGAAACGAACACCACTCTCCCGTTGATCGACCAGGACGTCACGGTGGCCGACGGCGCCGACTACACGGTGATCGTGGGCAATACGCTCGATCACATCCAGGCGCTGGTGCTGACCGACAACAACAACACTCCTCCCGCGGGAACGATCCGGGTCCGGGCGGTGCACGGGGCGCCCGGCGCGCCGGGCGTGGACATCTACGTGACGGAGCCCGGAGCCGACCTCACCCTGGCCAGCCCGGCCGCGAGCAACGTGACCTTCGGCCAGGCGTTGCCCTACGTCGATGCGATCGCGGGCACCTACGAGGTGCGCGTGACGCCGACCGGAGCCAAGGATGTGATCATCGACAGCGGCGCCCTCACCCTGGAGAACGGTCAGGTCCGGACCGTGATCGCGGTGGACGCGGTCGGCGGTGGGGAGCCGTTCGACTTCCTGGTGCTGAACGACCTGAACTAGCGCGCGTACCGAGCTGCTCGAGCGCCGTCCGGGGCTCGTCGAGGGCGGCCTCAGTCGCCGATGAGGGTTCGATCCCAGCTGTAGCCGAGCACTCGTCCATCCAATGAGACCCTCCACCAGCCGGCCTTGAGCGAGTCGGCAAGCACGGTGTCGCCCGGGAGGAGGATGGCGACCACGTCCGCGTGCACGCTGCGGCGGCTCCGCACCTTGGTCCAGGTCTGGGCGACCCGGATCACCGCTGCACGAGTGGGGGCCGAGTCGGGGACCGTGGCCGTGCCCGCCGCGGAGGCGGTATCGAGCGGGTCGGGCGGCTCGGCGCGTGGCGGCGGGGCGGTCGCTACTTCGTTGTCGTCGAAAGCCTTGCGCGCCAAGGCCAGGGCCGACAGGCCGAGCACGAGGAGCATCGCCGCGGCCGCGACCAGGAAAACCGGGGGGACGCTCCGTCCGGCTGCAGGCCGCCGAACCGGAACCGCGGGCAGCTCCGCCCCGCATCCGGGGCATCGTGTCGCGATGCTCAGGACGCTCTTGCCGCAGGAGAGACAGTGACGGTCCAGCGGGGGCATAGGTGAAACATGGGGAGGCCGGCATCCGACGGCCAGCGCGCGCGTGTCCCGGGGAAGAACACCGGCCCCTCCCGCGTGTTCCCGGAGGAGCGATCTTTCCGGCGTGCCCCCCGTCACGGCCCGACGTACGGCCCGGGCCTCGGTTGGGGGTCATCCACTGGAAAGAGGATTCGTGACGGACGAGCCCAAGCAGCCCTGGCACAGATCGCTCCCTGGAATGCTCACCGCCGCGACCGGCTTCATCGCGGCGGTGAGCGGCCTGGTCGCGGGACTCAATCAGCTTGGGGTGTTCCACCGGGAGCCGCCACCTCCGGCGGTGGTGGGAATCAGTCCCACGCCGAGCGATAACACGGCGCAGGACACCACAGCGGCCGGCCGGAGCCCTCGGCCGCTACCCGCCGTTGTCGAGCCGCCTCCCGGGGCCGTCCAGGCGCCATCCTCGGCGCCGGCTCCGAAGCCTTCCGAGCCGTCGAGTACCACGCCGAAGCCGGCGCCTCCGGCTCCTGCGGGCGACACGGCGATCGCGCCCGCCGGCACCCGCCTCGCCAAGGGCACCGTGCTGGAGCTCACCGTTCCTGCCCGCACCTGCGCACCGGAGGACGGTCAGCGCCGGTTCACCGCCCGGCTGGCGTCTCCGGTGCGGGCGGGCGGCGCCACCGTCCTGCCGGCAGGGACTACCGCCGTCCTGCATCTCCGCCGCGGCGGCAACCCCGCAGCACCACGTGCCCGCCTCGACTCCCTGGTCCGCCCTGGCTTCGCCGTCGCCCTGTCCGCGTCCCATGTGCAGATCCCGCGCGGCTCGGTCAACGGCGTCTGCCTCCGTGCCGACGCCCGGATGAACGCGGTCCTGGACGCGAGCCTGAATCTCCCACCCCGCTGACGCTCAGGCTCCTTCGGCTCACCAGGCCGCGTGTCGCAATTCAGCCCCTCGGTGTCGCGTTTCGGGCCTTGTGAACCGGTGGACGCTGTACTTTCCTAGGTGCACCGAGCATATCCACTCCTGCCACAACACCGGGCCCGGCCTATGACCGCGTCACGCTTCTACCGGATCCGTCTCTGCGCCGCTCTGATGCTGGCGCCGCTGCTCGGCCTTCCCCTGGCCGGGTGCAGCCGGGTCACTCTGATCTCGGCGTACGACGAGCAGATCGACCACTCGGCGAGTGAGCTGCAGCAGCGGATGGACGGCTTCCTGACCATGCTGGCCGACAAGGAGGGGACGCCCGAGGCGTCGTACGAGGCGAACCGGGATTTCTATTCGGATTACGCGGTGGGGATTCGCGCGGTGAAGGTGCGCGCGCTGGCGCAGCCCAAGAACTCGATCACCGTGCAGCAGCTCGACCTGATGAGCAACAGTCTGGAAGAGCTCCGGAAGGCGCACGCGGACGCCCCGATCTCGGCCGAGGCGGTGCCGACCTTCCGCGACCTGTTCAACCAGGCGTGGGGCGCCATCATCACCCTCGAAATGGCCAAGAAGCGAGGCGAAGAGCCCGCCACCAAGTAGACTCGCACGGAGGACGTATGGCTGAGCTCTCGGTCGCCGACATGGTGAGCGACATGCTTCAGGCGGTCAAGGCGTCATTGGGGAAGGATTACAGGAAGGCCAAGGACTTCGCCCGGCCGGAGCTGCAGCGGCTGGCCCGGAGCCTGGTGGACATCGCGAAGCTGGTGGCGACGGACAAGGTGACGAAACAGCAGGCCAGGTCGCTGGTCGCCATCCATCAGAACACCACCCGGGTGGTGTTCCTGACCATCGAGGGGCTCGGGATCATCGCGGTGGAGAACGCGCTTAACGCCGCTCTGGGCGCCATTCGGAGCACGGTCAACGGCGCCGTGAAGTTCGCCCTGATCTGACCGGCTATCCCGCGCCCCTGCGCCTTCGCGCCCCGGCGACCCACCCGTACACCGGCGCGCTCACCGCCAGCAGCACGAGCGATTTCCAGCTGTTCCCCCAGTCCAGCACCAGGGCGCCGATCAGGAACGCCGCGGAGCCGACCACCACCACCGCCGTCGTAATGGGGAACCCGGGCACCCGGAACGGCCGCGGGGTATCCGGCTCCTTGTGCCGTAGCGCGAACACGCTGAGGAACGAGAGCAGGTATCCCACCACGTAGAAGAAGGCGCAGAGCGCCAGCACCGTGTCGAAGGTGCCGGTCAGGATGAACCCGCTCACCACCCCGATCGTGGCCCAGTGGGCCACGGTGGGAGTTCCGGCGGGGCTCACCGTTTCGAACGCGGGATGGAGCAGACCGTCCCGGCTCATCGCGAGCAGCACGCGCGGTGCCATCAGCGCGCAGGCGTTGATCGCGCTCAGGATGGAGACCACCACGAGGAGCCGGATGACGAGGTCGCCCCGAGGGCCGAAGAGCGCCTTTCCCGCGGACGCTGCGACGAACGGATCGCCGGCCATGCGCTCGATGCCGAGGACGCGGACGAAGGCGACGTTGACCAGGAGATAGATCGCGATGACCACGAGGACGCCCAGTACCATGGACCGGGGAATCCCTTGGCCCGGGTTCAGGACCTCCTCGCCGAAGTAGAGCGGGCCGTTCCAGCCATCGTAGGTATAGATCACCGCCTGCAGCCCGAGCACCACCGCGGTGACCATGGCCATTCCCGCCGGGAGCGCCGCGGCCGCGCCGGCCTGGTGTGCGGGCGCGGGCAGCACCAGGCACAGGCCGATCAGCACCCCGAACGCCACCGCCTTGAGCGCGCTCAGGATCTGCTGCGAGATGTCGCCGATCCGGATTCCGCGCCAGAGCAGCAGCCCGAAGGCGAGCACGAGGACCACGCCGACCGCCGGTCGTCGTCCCGTCAGCGCCGGCACCAGCGGCTCGAGGTATTCGGTGATCACCATCGCGCCGAGGGACATGGCGCCGCAGATGGAGATCCAGTCGGTCCACCCCACCACGAAGCCGGGGTACTCTCCCAAACCTCGTCGGACGATCACGTACTGTCCGCCCGATCGCGTGATCATCGCGCCCGGCTCGGCGAGCGACAGGGTCGCGAGCAGCGCGTAGCAGCCGCCGACGAGCCAGAGTCCGAGAAAGAGGGCGGGCGAGGGGAGCCGGGCCGCGACTTCGCCCGGGGTGCGGAGGATGCCGACGAGGATGGTGTTGCCGACCAGCGCCGCGATGCCGAAGGAGACGCCGAGGACCTGGAGAAGGCGTCCGCGCCGCGGCGCGGGCTGGCTTACCGCTGGTGCCGGGGCAGGAAGCGAGGACAGATCAGCGCTGGCCGGGAGCGGTCGGCACCAGCATGGACTCGTGCGCGTACCCGAGTACCTCGCCCTCGAGCGCCACACGGTACCATCCGCGGTCCAGCGAATCCGCGAAGACGGTGTCGCCCGGCGTGAGCACGGCTTCCAGATCGGCGCTCCGGCTCCTCGCCTTGCGCACGTGGGTCCACGACTTGGCCACCAGGAACCCACCAGCGTTCCGAGTCGGCACGCCCGGCCGGCCGAGGGTCTCCGGAACCTTTCCGGCCTCCGAGTGGACGAACGCGACCTCGGACGCCGCCGCGCTGGAGTCCTCGGTTACGGTCGCTCGGGGCTCGATCTTGCTCGCGCTGGTTCCGCCCATGTCGGTCACCGTCAGGACGGCACCCAGGGCCAGGAGGCCCGCCGCGATGCCGGGCGTCCGAAGCCGCATCCGCCCCAGCCGGCGCACCGGGGCCGCCACGGGCCTCTCGACCGGCGCCGGGAACTCCCGGTGGCAGCGGGGGCACCGGGTGGCGATGCTCAGGGCCCGGGCCCCGCACTCGGTGCACTGCTTGTAGGACTGGCCCATCAGAAGTGTGACGACTCCTGTTGCGCGAGCGGCGCGACGACGCCCGCCGGCCCCGAGCCGGCGGGTAGTAAGTGCCCGGCCTTCTGAGAGTTGGAATCCGGGGTAGTTTTGGGTCCTCGCCGAGGGGGCAAGTCGGGTGCCAGTGCCTCCCCAGGGAAGCTGATCAGCCACTCGCTCCCGAAGACGCCCCCAGTCCCGGCACCGCCAGATCCGCGTCCTGCACCAGCCGCCGGATGGCGATGGTGAGGGGGACCGCCAGCAGCGTCCCGATCGGCCCCAGCAGGTAGGCCCAGATCATGAGCGAGAGCAGCGCCATGATCGGCGGCACGTCCAGTCCCCGCTGCATCATCCGCGGCTTGACCACGTTGTCCACCACGAAATTGAGCACCAGGAAGGCGGCCAGGATCACCACCGCGCGCTGCCAGCCCAGCTCCAGCAGCGTGAGAATGACCGGCGGGATCACCGACAGGATGATCCCGACGTTGGGCACGAAGTTCATGATGAAGGCGAGCACCGCCCACACCAGCGCGAGGTCGGTGCCCACGACCAGCATCACCATCCAGACCAGCACCGAGAAGCCGAGGCCGGTGAGCGCGGTGAGCAGGAGGTACTGCCGAACGTCGCGCGCCACCCGGCCGGCGGCGCCGTCGGGACGAAAAGTCTGATCGGACAGTCCCCGCTCAGCCAGGAAGAACGCGACGATCAGGATCAGCAGCAGCGCCTGGCTCAGCACCTTGCCCAGCCCGGAGAGGAAACCGGCCGCGAGCCCGAGCAGCCGGTTGGGATCCACCAGGTCGAGCGACATGACGCGCTCCGGCTCGATCCCGCGATCGGCCAGCATCCCCTCGAGCGAATGGCGCAGCGACTCCGCCCGATCCTGGTAATGCGGGAGCACCTGCAGGAGCCGAGTGCCCGAGAGCCCGAGGACGCCGAGCATCGCGACCAGCACTCCCGCGAGCAGCAGGCTGGTGAGGACGACCGCCAGCGGCTTCGACACGCCTCGGCGCCGCAGCGCGTCGAACGCCGGCACGACCGTGACGATGAGCAGCATCGCGAGGAGAATGCTGTTGAGCACCCCGGCCGCCTCGCGGATTCCGGCCGCGATGACGACCAGCGCGGCGGTGCCGAGGAGGAGGCGGTAGCGACGGTTGGACCGGCGGTCGGGGTCGACGGGAGTAGTCATGGGAGGGATGATACCCTGTTCCGGTGTCTGCCACCCTCGCAGCAAAACACCGCAATTTCTTGCGACATCTTCGGTCAGCGTCGCTTTTCGCCGCTCTATTGCAGTGTGGCATAACGACATAGGCGGGGCACCCGCCTTGCACTCCTCTCCCCGGTCCGGCCCCAGCCTGCCGGCGAGGAGGTCATACGCGTCCCCTGGTCCTGCGCGAGCCGGCCCTCGTTCGCCCCTCCAGGGCCGCCATCTCGGCGGCCGTGGCCGCGCTGTGCCTGCTCGCGTGGCCCGCTGCCGCTCGGGCGCAGACCTCCGACTCCACACTCGCCGCGCGTCGGGCCCAGGCCGAGCGGCTCCGCCGAGAGGAGCGCTTGTCGGAGGCGTTGGCCGCGTACCAGGCGATCGCCTCGAGCGAAGGGAGTACTCGGGACGACCGCTTCTGGGTGGCCAAGCTCGAGAGCTGGACCGGCCGGCTCGCGGAGGCGGAGGCGGGATTCGTCCGCCTGCTCCAGGAACAGCCTGAGGACGAGGACAGCCGCCTCGCGCTCGCCGACGTGCGGCGGTGGCGGAGCAGCCCGACGGCCGCACCGTCGGAGGCGGGAATCGAGTACTACGGCGACCACGTGGCTGGTCAGCCCTCGACTCACGGCGCCACGCTGACGATCGGTGACCGCTCGGGCCGTCTCCACTGGCGCGGGACGCTGGCGGTGCAGGACAAGTTTGCTCGCACGGAGAGTCGGGTTGGCGGAGAGATGGCTTTCCGGGCCACGCCTCACCTCGAGCTGCGCGCCCGCGCCCTGGGCGCACCGCAGGCGGAGGTCTTCCCCCGCGGCACCTACGGGGTTGGTGTGGGCGGCGCACTCGGCCGCCTCGCGCTCGGCGCCGACTACGCCTTCTTCGACTACCTCGACGCCAATGTCCACCAGGTCGGCCCCGACGCGGAGCTCTATCTCGGACGACACTGGCTCGCCGCGGCGCGTTATCGCTACGCCAGCACGTCCTTCTCGGCCGGCGGGCCCGCGGTCGGGAATCACGGCGGCTCGTTCACCCTGGGCTGGCTCTACGGCTCGGCCAACCTGGTGCGCCTCTTCGGAGGCGTCGGGGGGGAGTCGTTCGCGGGACCGTCGAGGGAGCTGGTGGGCTCGTTCGACGCCCGGACCGTGGGCGTTGCCTGGCGCCACTACGTCGACCCCCGACTCGGCCTCGAGCTGCTCTACGCCCGGCAGGAGCGGTCCACCGGTCAGCGCCAGGATTCCTGGTCCGTCGGCCTGGTGCAGCGATGGTGATCGCGCCCGAGGTCGGGCTCCCCGCGGCAGTATTCGGTCTCGCCGCTCTGCTCATGGTGGCGCTGCTGCTGGTGAATCGCCTGCACGCCTGCCGCGACGCGCGCCGGGCGGTGCTCGAGCGGCAGGCCGATCTCATGCTGGCGGCGTGGGCCGACGGTCGGCCGATTCCCGGCGGCCTCGTGCCCTGGCCGAGGCTCTCCGGCGGGGATCAGCGAGTGATGCTGGCCTGCTGGGCCTGCGCGCTTCCGTCGCTCGAAGGTAAACGTGAAGGCGCCGCACGGGCCGGACTTCGGCGCGCGGGCGTACTGGAGCCGGTGACGGCCGGCCTGAACCACCGATCGCCGGCCCGGCGCGCCGAGGCCTGCCGCCTGCTCGGACGGCTGGGTGGAGCCGATGCGGTACGCCTCCTGATCGAGCGGCTCCGCGACCGTGCGCCGGTCGTCCGGAGAGAGGCGATCGGCGCCCTGGCCGACCTCCGCGCCGTCGAGGCAGTGGTCGATATGGTCCGCGCCATCGATGCCACCGGCGATTGGGGCAACCTCCTCACCACCATGCGGCTGGTGCGGCTCGGCCCCGGGGCGATCCCGGCGATCGGGGCCCTGCTGGCCTCGGCCAGCTCGCCCGAGATGCTCAAGGCATTGCTCCAGGTGAGCGGCCGGCTGGGCGGCGTGGCGGACCCCGACCGGGTACGGCGGCT
This sequence comes from Gemmatimonadales bacterium, assembly GCA_036566145.1. GTDB lineage: Bacteria > Gemmatimonadota > Gemmatimonadetes > Gemmatimonadales > GWC2-71-9 > CAVVWJ01. The sequence continues at coordinate 15,384 of DATCWW010000208.1, read as the reverse complement.
CGCCCTCCATCACGACCCCGAGGTGCGGGTCGAAGCGCTGCGCACACTCGGCGCGATCGCGCCGGATGCCGACTCGGTCACCATCTGCCTCGCGGCCATGGATGATCGCGAGTGGCCGGTGCGCGCCCTCGCCGCCGCCTCCCTCGGCCGTCTCGGCGAGCCCGCTGCGGTGCCCCGCCTGGAGCGGGCCATGGGCGACCCGGCCTACTGGGTCCGCCACCATGTAGCCGGGGCGTTGCTCGCTCTCGGTCCGGCCGGTCTCGAGGCCCTGACCCGGGCCCAGGAGCACTCCAACCCCTTCGTGCGCGACATGGCGGCGCAGGCGCTCTGGCTCGGTGCCCGGGAGCGGGCCGCGTGAGCGAGCTCCGCGCCTTCTGGCTGCTGGTGACCGGCTTCTTCGTGGTCATCAACACCATCTATCTGATCCAGCTGGTGCTGGCGGCCGTCGCGGTGCGGCGGCGGATGCGGGCGCTCGCGCTGGAGGACTACCGCGACATGCGCGAGTCCGGCCTCGCGCCGCCGATCTCGATCATCGTGCCCGCCCACAACGAGGGGAAGAACATCGCCGTGTCGGTCCGCTCGCTGCTCGAGCTACGGTACCCGAGGCTCGAGGTGGTGGTCGTCAACGACGGCTCGACCGACGATACGCTGGAGCGGCTGGCCGCCGAGTTCAGGCTCGAGCGCGCGCCGCGGGTCTACTGGCAACGGATCCGGAGCAAGCCGGTGCGGGGGATCTATCGCAGCCGGACTCATCCGTCGCTCTGGGTGCTGGACAAGGTCAACGGGCGCAAGGCCGACGCGACCAACGCGGGGATCAATCTCGCCTCAGCCCCATGGGTCTGCGTGATCGACGGGGACAGCGTGATCGAGCGCGATGCGATGTCGGCGCTGATGAGCGCGGTCCTGCCCCGATCCGCCGAGACCGTGGCCGCGGGTGGCACGGTACGGATCGCGAACGGCTGCGTAGTGTCCCAGGGCGCCGTCACCTCCACCGGGCTGCCCCGAACCTTCCTCGGCGCCGCCCAGGTGCTGGAATACCTGCGCGCCTTCCTGTTCGGGCGAGTGGCCTGGGGCGAGCTCGATTCGTTGATGATCGTATCGGGCGCCTTCGGCGTCTTCCGGAAGGACGTGCTGGTCGAGGTCGGCGGCTTTCGCCACGATACGATCGGTGAGGACATGGATCTGATCGTGCGGATGCACCGGCACATGCGAAGCCGGCGGCGGCCGTACCGGGTGGAGTTCGTGCCCGATCCGGTGTGCTGGACCGAGTGCCCGGAGACCGTGAGGGGACTTCGGAACCAGCGGGAGCGCTGGCAGCGCGGCCTGGGCGAGACCCTGAGCCACAGCCAGACGATGCTGGCCAACCCGCGTTACGGCCGGATCGGGCTCCTGGCCATGCCGTACTTCATGCTGTTCGAGTACCTGGCGCCGATCATGGAAGTGGCCGGCTTCGTCATCCTGCCCTTCGCCTGGGCGATCGGCCTGCTGGAGCGGGCACCGCTTCTTCTCTTCCTCGCCGCCGCGGTGGGCTACGGGCTCTGTCTCTCGCTGGTGACGCTGCTGCTCGAGGAGTGCTCCTTCCGCCGCTATCGGTCACCGGGGCAGCTGCTGCGCCTGGTCGCGGTGGCGGTGCTGGAGAATTTCGGCCTTCGGCAGCTGCAGAGCTGGTGGCGGCTGGTGGCGCTCATCACCTGGCGCGGCCGTTCCCAGACCTGGCAGAGCAGCCCTCGGCAGGGATTCCAGACCGCGACGGCCGGCGGCGGCAGCTAGCCGGCGGCCCCGCCCGCCGTGGGCACGAGACTCAGTGCAGCGGCATCCAGTCCCAGAGAGCGAATCGCCCCGGCCCGACCGTCGCGATGACGAGGCACATCGCGATGAAGAGCAGCTCGTAGTGCCACCCGTCGTTGTGCGCGCCCCAGAAGCCGGTCTTCCAGACGGAGATCTTCTTCTGAATGGCCCCCAGCATGATGAGGGTCAGGCCGAGCGCGGCGCAGCGGGGTAGTACCCCGAAGGCCACGCCCAGCCCGCCGGCCAGCTCGGCAATGCCGAGAAAGCGGGTGAACCCCGGACTCTGCCCGATGCTCTTGCCCCGGGTAACGGGATCCTTGGCATGGCTCCAGCCGCTGGTAGCGAAGACGGCGCCGACCATGAGCCGCATGAAGAGCAGGGCGAGATCCGCGAGCATGTTTCCTCCGCCTCGTGACCGACGTGATCAGGTGTGCCGGAAACGCGCCGACTCGAATTCCCTGGTGAGACTGTGCCGGGTGGTGCCGGGCAGCAGCAGCGCGCCAATGAACGCGAGCCCCGCCGCGGCGGACAGGTAGAGCGCCGGCGCGAGGGTCACCCCCGTCCGAGCCACCAGCCACGCGGCGACCAGCGGCGTGGTCCCCCCCAGCAGCGCCATCCCGACGTTGTAGGCCACCGAGAGAACCGTGCAGCGTACCCGCCAGGGCGCCAGCTCCGCCATGGTCGCCGGCATCACCCCGCCCGCGATCGCGAGCAGCAGGGAGAGGGCGACCCAGCCCAGCACCAGCCCCCCGGTCTGCCCCTGCGCCATGAGCGACATCAGCGGATAGGCCAGGAGGGCGAAGGCCCCCGACCCGAACATCAGGACGGGCCGTCGCCCCAGACGATCACTGGCCCAGCCCGCGGCCGGGAGCACGAACAGGTGCGCGGCCATCGCCAGGGAGTTGATCTCGAGCGCGGTCCGGGCAGGTACGCCGATCTGCTGCTCCAGCCAGGTGGCGGTGTAGACGAAGACGGTGTAGAAGCCCACGCTGATCCCGGCGATCAGGACCACCAGGTGGAGCATCGTGCGCCAGTGCTGCCGGAACGCCTCACCCAGGGGCGACTTGGCCGGCGCCTGATGGGGCACCCGCTCCACGTAGTGGCGCCGGATGGCGAGCCCGCCGAGCCCGACGGCGAGGCCCGCCAGGAACGGAATCCGCCAGCCGTAGGCCATCACCGCCTCCGGCGGCAGTACCCGGTTCACCAGCGCGCCCGCCATTGAACCGAGCAGCGTCCCGGCGCTGGCGCCCAGCGGGCCCCAGCTTCCCATCCATCCTCGCCGGCCGGGCTGGGAGCCTTCGACCAGGAACACGGCTGAGGCCATGTACTCCCCGCCCACCGCGAGTCCCTGCATCAGCCGGAACAGGAGCAGCAGCACCGGGGCGGCGAATCCGATCGTCTCGGTACCGGGGAGGAGGCCGATGAAGAAGGAGGGGAACGCCATCGCGAGGACGGACCAGATGAGCGCCTGCTTCCGGCCGAAGCGATCGCCCACCCAGCCGAAGAGTGCCCCGCCCACCGGCCGCATGAGGAACCCCGCGGCGAAGGTGCCGAACGCGGCGAGGAGCGAGGCGGTGGGATCGGTGGCGGGAAAGAAGTGCGCCCCGATCTCGCGGGCGAAGAAGCCGAACAGGGCGAAGTCGTACCACTCGAGCACATTGCCGACCACCCCGGCGACGACGCCGCGGCGCACGGCCGTAGGGGTGCGGAATTCCTGGGTGATGACCCCAGGTGGTGTAATCGGAACCGGCGGAGCGCCCACGGGCCCTCGCAGGCAAGATGAAAGCCGAGCGCAGCCTTGCCAGCGGTTGGCCTAGTGGCGCCGCACCGCCCGTGCCACGACAACCGTGATGTTGTCGGTCCCCCCGCCGTCCAGCGCCTCCCGCAGGAGCGTTTCGGAGGCCTGCCGGGCCGAGGTCATGGAGCGCAGGACCTCGCGGATCCGGTCGTCGGAGACATGCCGGGTAAGTCCGTCGCTGCAGAGCAGCAGCACGTGGCCCCAGTTCATGTCGAAGCGGGTAACGGTGGGCTGAGTGTGGGAGCCGCCGATCGAGCTGGTGAGGGTGTGCTCCAGACGGGTCCCGGCCACCTGCTCCGGCTTCATGATGCCGAGGTCCACCATCTCCTGGGCCATGGTCTGGTCCCGGGTGATCTGGGTCAGCTCGCCGTTTCGCAGCAGGTAACACCGGCTGTCTCCCACCTGCAGCAGGTAGGCCCGGGGCCATACACTGAGGAACAGAGTGAGCGTAGTCGCCATGCCGCGGTGCTCGGACTCTTCCTCGGCCAGGCGGCGGAGCTCCTCGTGGCATTCGCGGGCGCCCTGTTGGAGGGTCTCGGAGAAGTCTTCCCCCTCCTCCGAGCGGTAGTAGCAGCGCAGGCTGCGGCTCACGTACCGGGCGATGCCGGTCAGCGCCACGCGGCTCGCCGTCTCGCCCTTCGCCGCGCCGCCCACTCCATCGGCCACCATGGCCATGGCGGCCAGGCGCTCGCTCTCGGTCCCGAGCACGGTATCCGCCTGGGGAATGCTGGAGCCACGGACGACGATCTGCCGCCGGAGCGAGCAGAGGAGGTAATGATCCTGATTGTCCCGGCGGACCTTGCCGGGATGCGTCACGCCGTGGGCGTCGATCTCGTCCTCGCGCGGCCGGCGGTCTGTGCCGGCCGGTGCGGCGCCCGCCTGGGTGGGAGCCATGGTCACTCCTGTTGAATGCGGTGCGGTCCTCTCAGTATCGGTCCCCGGGTCGCCGCCGACAAGGAGTTGACGGCCGACGGCCTCGCGGCCGCCGGGTCGGCGCGGTTTATCTTGCTACGGCTGAACACTGCAATGCCGTGGTCGTGCAGGCCATGGCAATCCCGTCGACAACCTGTCGCGGAACCGGTCCAACGACTCGTTCCGCGAGTAAGCGAGCGTCGCTCTGTGACCACCAACGCGGTTCAGGCGGACGGCGCAGCCACCAACGGTCGGCGATCCAGGCACGCGGGGACGATTCTGAGCCTGGTGGTGGCCACAGGCGTCGCGGTGTTCTGGATCGCCACCCTGCGCGAGGGGCACAACTGGGACGGCGATTACGCACTCTACATCATGCACGCCGAGAACATCGCCGCCGGACGGCCCTACGGCACGACCCAGTACATTTTCAATCCGCAGAACTGGATACATCCCGCCGCGTACCCGCCGGGGTTGCCGCTGCTCCTCGCGCCGGTTTACCGACTGGCCGGGCTGGACCTCCAGCGCATGAAGCTGGTCGGCGTACTCTCGTTCGCGCTTTTCCTGCTCGTGTTCGCACGCACCGCCAGGCGTCGCCTGCCCCCGCCGCTCGCCGTGGCCTTGATCGCCACCATCGGGTTTCACCCGTGGATCTGGGATTTCAAGGACACGATCTTCTCCGAGTTGCCCTTCATGCTCTTCTGCTATGCGACGCTTGGCCTGGTCGACCAGATGGCCGAGCAGCCGCTGAAATGGAACTGGGCGGCAATCAGTGCGTCTGCCGTCGGCCTCGCCTTCGCCTGCCTGACCCGATCCATCGGTGTCGCGCTCTTCCCTGCGATTCTGCTGGTGTACTGGTGGACCACGAGAAAGCTCGTCAACTCCGGCACCCTGATCGTGCTCGGCGGACTGCTGCTGATCGGCCTGGCGCGGCTGGGGTTCCCCTATGACGCCGGGACCTACGTCAACCAGTTCGCCGCGGGAGGTGGCACACCTCTGCTGGGTGCTTTGCAGAACTACGCCGGTGCGGTCCGGGATCTGATCGGGGCGCGGAACGTCCACGGTTCGGGGCTGAGAATGGCGCTGACGTCCGGTTTCCTGATCGTGATGCTCGTGGGATTCGTGGTGAGGGTGCGGGCCCGGCTGGCGGTGTTCGAAGTCTTCTTCCTCCTCTACTGGGTGGTGCTGCTGACGTACCCCTTTCAGGTCGAAGTCTCACGGTACTCCCTCCCGGTGTGGCCGTTGATGCTGCTCTATGCGTTCGCGGGAGCGTACGAGCTCGGCACGCGGGCCGGAGCGGCGGCTCGGATCGCGGCGCCGGCGCTTCTGGTCGCCGGCTTGTGGATGCTCCAGGTGGTGCAATACCGCCGAGCCGACTTCGGTCCGATCCCATTCTCGGTCACCGCCGACCACAGCCGCGAAGTCTTTGCAGTAATGAAGGCGCGATTGCCACCGGATGCCGTCGTGCTGACACGGAAGCCTACTATCATCGCCCTGTTCACCGGTCGGCGGGCAGCGGTCTGGCCCGCGCCCTTCCGCGAGGCTCGGGTGTGGGCGTACGCGCACCAGATCGGGGCGACCTACGTGCTTCAGGGCCCGCTGGACTACGGGCTCAACGGCTCCAGGCCCGATGACTTCGACGCGTTCATCGAGCGGAACCAGGCTCGGCTACATCCGATCTTCACCAACCCGTGGTTTCGATTGTACCAGATGACCGCCCCTCCGGAGGCCGGCGCCACCGCCCGATCTGGGACGGATAAGAGAGACTAGGCTTTCGACGGAGCCGGTCGCAGCGAGGCCACGAAATGGAGCCCGTGCTCGAAGACCGGCCGCAAGGCGGGTTGATACAGGCCCAGCCGCTCGTTCCACGTCGTCACCGTCCAGCCCAGGGTGTCGAACGCGGCGTGCCATTCACGCTTACGCCAGTAGTGGTGCGGGAGCGACACTCCGAATCGGGCGTTGCCGACCCAGTCCATGAACCCGAGCAGGGGGCGCGCGCCGAGCCGATCGGCGAGATGGTCCTTGATCACCACCACCGATCGGGCGACGCGGCCGGCCTCGCCCAGCAGGCCTCGCGGGGACGCGGCGTGATGCACGACGTCGAGCAGCAGGACGGCATCGAACGCACCGGCGCGGAAGGGCAGCCGGGCGCCGTCGCAGCGGGCGAAGGGCAGGCGGCAGCTCCGAGCCAGCGGGTCGACGCCCACGATCCGGACATCCGGGCGCGCCTGCAGCACCAGCTCGGCGAGCGTGCCGTCGCCGCAGCCCAGGTCGAGCGTTCGGGCGCCCGCGGGCAACAACTGCGCGACGGCCGCGGCCAGGGCCTGGCGGCGCGAGGTCTGGGCGAACCGCCGGTGCAGGCTCGCGACCAGGCTCATCGGCGTTGGAGGCCGAGCATACTGGCGAAGAAGCTCGCGAAGACGGTCTGGCACCCGATGGTGACCGCCGTGGCGCCAGGGATCACCCAGCGCATGGTCTGCGGGTAGTCCAGCGGGCCGAAGCCCGTCTCCCACCATTTGATGACGGCGCCAGCGAGCAACGCGGCGCCCGCGACCAGCAGGGTAGCACCCACCAGCAGCCCGCGCTCGAGGTCGATGTACCCGTAGAGCCGCTCGAGTGTCGGATCCTTGGGGAGCAGGCGGTTGGTGGTGGCGAACATCCGGGCGAGCACACCGAACGCCACGGCCTGAAAGCCCACGATCAGACTGAGGCTGGCGAACAGGAGGGTGTGGACGTCGAAGTGAACGCCGCCGATTCGCAGACCCGGCATGGCGATGGCGTAGCCCGTCAGGCCCGCGAGGATCAGCAGGACGCCGGGCACCAGATAGAGCCAGCGCGGCGTGCACAGCAGAAAGAAGCGCAGCGTCCGCCATCCGTCGCGGAAGGTCCGGAGGTGCGGGGCGTGCTTCTTCCGGCCGTCCGGGTGCAGGGTGATCGGCACCTCGGCGATCGAGGCCTTGAACAGCGCCGCCTTGATGACCATCTCGGTGGCGAACTCCATGCCCGTGCAGCGCAGATCGATCCGCTGGTAGAGGTCCTTGGAGAACCCCCGCATCCCGCAGTAGATGTCGTGAATGGGCACGCCGAACCAGCGTCGCGCGATCGCGGAGAACATCGGATTGCCCCACCAGCGATGGAGCGGGGGCATCGCGCCGGGGAGGATGCGTCCGCCGCCGCTCGGGAGACGGCAGCCCTGGACCAGCTCGAAGCCTTCGGTGAGTCTGGGGACGAACTTGGGGATTTCCCCGAAATCGTAGCTGTCGTCCGCATCGCCCATGATGATCCAGCGCCCGCGAGCCGCCGCGATGCCGCCCATCAGCGCGCTGCCGTAGCCGCGCTCGGTCACCGGCACCACCCGGGCCCCCAGCTCGCGCGCGATCTCGCGGGACCCGTCGGTGCTGCCGTTGTCCGCGATCACGATCTCGGCGGGCACGTCGAGCGTTGCCAGCGCGGCTTTCGCCTTGGTGATGCAGCTCCCGATGGTATCCGACTCGTTCAGGCAGGGCATCACGATCGACAGATCGACGTTCGGCTGGTGGGCGTCGGACACGGAAGCTCCGGTCAGGGTCGGGGTCATGGCCCCGCCTCACGACTCTGGCGGGAGGGCCTGACCCGGGTTACTGTGTCGGCTGGCATCGGGGGAACGGTGACGAAGGTTAGGCTTCCGGTCTCCCCCGCTCAAGGCCGGACCGTGCCACGGTTCATTGAGGCATCCGACGTGCTCCCCGGATCGGACCGATGACAGACCGGCCGCTGCCCCGATGGAAGTCCTTCCTGTTCGGGGTCATCGCTACGATAGGAATCCCGATCCTCCTCCTCGTCCTGCTCGAGGGAGCGAGCAGTTTCGTCCTGTTCGCGCACGATCTGGCGAAACCGGTGCGGCTCCCCGTGGCCTCGCCGCACACGGACTACGATACCCTGCTCGGGTGGGTGAACCGGGCCGGGTTCTCCGATCCGGATATGTACGGGCAGGGGATCTATTTTCGCACCAACGCACAGCGCTTCCGCAACGACCACGACTTCACGACCGACGTCCCGCCGGGGCGGGTTCGTCTGATCTGCTCGGGGGACTCGTTCACGCTCGGCTATGAGGTCGACAACGACCACGCCTGGTGCGCGGTCCTCGAGCGCAAGCATCCCCGGCTCGAGACGGTCAACATGGGGCAGGGCGGGTACGGGGTGGACCAGGTGTACCTCTGGTACAAGCGGGACGGTCAACGGCTGGAGCATGACTTTCAGGTCTTCGCCGTCATCCAGGACGACTTCCGGCGCATGCAGGCGCGGAACTACGTCTCGGAGGGCGGTCAATACGCCAAACCGGTGCTCGCCCTGGACGGTGATTCTCTCCGGACCGAGAACGTGCCGGTCCCGACGTGGTCCTACCGCTTCCCCCGCCTCATCGCCTTCGTCAACCGCAAGCGCTCTGCCCTCGAGCATCTCCGTATCGCTCAGCTGGGGGAGACGCTGCGCCATCGCTCGGGGGGCGGCGGTGAGGCGGATGACGCGGCGGTGGACAGCCTGACCTGGCAGATAGCCGACCGCGTCTTGGCCGACCTCGCCACGGTGAACCGCGCCAAGAACAGCATCCTGGTGGTGCTGTTCCTGCCGACGCCGGGGGACTCGAGCGGGAGCTCGTCCGACCAGTGGCGCCGCCGGGTCAGGGGGGCGGCGGGGCACCGAGGATTCGTCTTCGTGGACCTGATCGAGGACTTTCGGGCCATGCCTCGCGACTCGATCCCCTGGCTCTTCTACAAGCCCCCGCCACCTCGCCCGGGCGGGGCGAGCGGCCATTACGGAGAGATCGGGAACGAGTGGGTCGCGGACCGGCTCTACCGCCACCTGATGGCGGTGCCGGCCGCGGCGGCCCGTCTCGAGCCGGGCGCTCGTGCCCGAGGATCAGCGGCCGCGCACTAGCACCTCCCCGATTATTGTTGTATGACCCCTCTCGAGTATCCCATGACTCTCTCGCGAGACGCCGCCCGCTCGGTGCGCCCGCTGGTTTCGATCGTCACGCCTGCGTATTGCGAGGCCGAGAACCTCCCTCGCCTCCATGAGGAGATCGCGCTGGCGCTGGCGGGGGAGCAGCTGGATTGGGAACTGATCATCGTGGACGACGGCAGCGTCGACGCCACGTGGGAGCGAGTCGTCGCGCTTCGACAGGTCGACGACCGGGTCCACGGCGTACGCCTCTCCCGCAATTTCGGGCATCAGTACGCCCTCCTGGCCGGCCTCGTTCATGCCCGGGGCGACGCGGTGATCAGCATGGACGCCGACCTGCAGCACCCGCCGGCGGTCCTCCCGCGTCTGCTGGAGGAGTGGCGGCGCGGCGCGCGGATCGTGCACACCGTCCGGGTCGATCCCCCGGATCTCTCCTGGTTCAAGCGCTCCGCCTCGGCGGCGTTCTACCGGGTGTTCTCCTACCTGAGCGGCGTGCAGCTCTCGCCCGGGATGGCCGACTTCCGGCTGCTCGACCGCCAGGTGGTCGATCAGCTGGTGGAGTTCAGGGAGGCCGGGCTCTTTCTCCGAGGGGTCGTAGAGTGGGTCGGCTACCCGAGCGCACGGGTCAGCTTTGCGGCGGCGCGTCGCCACAGCGGCGCGAGCAAGTACACCTTTCGACGGATGCTGCGGCTGGCCTGGCACGGCATTACGTCCTTTTCTACCGTGCCGCTGCGCGCAGGGACGGTGATCGGCCTGATCACCAGCGTGCTCTCGTTCGGCGCACTGCTGAATGCCTTGTGGTCGAAGTACGTGGCCCGCGACGCGGTGCCGGGATGGGCGACCATCGTGACGCTGCAGGGGCTGCTCTTCGGCGTCCTGTTCATCCTGATCGGCATTCTGGGGGAATACCTCGCTCGGGTGCTGGAGCAGGTGCGTCACCGGCCCCGGTTCATCGTCAGCGAGACGGTCGGGCTCGCCGCCCATCAGCTCGCCCCCTCGGCGGCCGTATCACGGCGCGACTGATCGTCAACGCGGACGACTTCGGCCTGACCACGCGGGTCAACGAAGGCGTCCTCGAGGCGCACGGCCGAGGCATTCTCACCTCGGCCTCCATCATGCCCGTCGGCCGGGCGTTCGATCAGGCGGCACGGCTGGCGCGGGAGGTGCCCGGGCTCGATATCGGCATCCACCTCACCCTGGTCGAAGAGAGGCCGCTACTTCCGGCTCAGGAGATCCCATCGCTGGTCGGTCCGGAGGGCCGGTTTCTACCCCACGCCGACCGGTTCGTCCTTCGTCACCTCGCCGGGCGGATCGCCCTGGCCGAGGTCCGGCGCGAGCTTGCCGAGCAGTGCCGAAGGGTGCTGGACGCGGGCCTCTCCCCCAGCCACGTGGACAGTCATCAGCACCTGCATCTGCTCCCCCGCGTGCTCGAAGTCGTCCTCGAGCTGTGTCGCGAGTTCAAGATTCCGACGATTCGCCTGGTCCATGAGCCCCGGGTGGTCCGGCAGGTCGGCCGTACCCCGCCCGCCCGCATCGGCCAGGCATTGATCCTGAACGCGCTGAGTCGCCGCGCACGGCTCCGACAGCGGAGTGGCGTCGACGGCTTCCTGGGATTTCTCTGCGCCGGCCGCCTCGACGAGCGGGAGATGCTGCGGCTGCTGGAGCACCTGCCGAACCATGGCACCTGGGAGCTCGGGTGCCACCCCGGCCTCCCTGATGGCGAGACGCCCTATCCGCATTGGGGGTATCACTGGGAGAACGAGCTCGCGGCGCTGACCAGCCCCCGGGTCCGTGCCCTGGTCGAGCGACGGGGGATCCGGCTGGTTGGGTTCCGCCACCTCGTCGACCCCCCGCAGGCGGCACACTGATCTGCACAAGGACGCCAACATGATCGACCGGCTCTTCGGGTTTGTCGACCGTCCGGTGCAGCGCATCGAGCGGTCGCGCAGCCCGGTGGTCCTCTTCGTCTGCCTCGCGGCCCTGTTGTCGCTCCAGATGTGGTTCCTGAGATGGACCGGCAACGAGGAGAACTACTTCCAGCTGGCGTACCGTGCGTTCGCCCCGGAGAAGTTCTCCCAGTTCTCCGCGGTGTTCGATTCATCCCACGCCCGGGTCGTTCCGTTGTATCTGCTGGGAGCCGTCGTGCAGCTGCTCGGGTATGATGGGGCTCACGCGGCCGGTCGGGTGCTGATGACGCTGCTGTATGCGGCAGCCCTCGCCTACTTCTTTTCGGCCCTGCGGCTGTCGGTGTGGGACGCGCTGCTCGTCCTGGTGCTCTTCCTGGCCGCCGGCCAGGAGCTGTTCGGCGGGGAGTGGCTGTTCGACGGCCTCGAATCCAAGACGGTGGCGTACGCGCTCGTGTTCTTCGCCTTCGGACTCGCGCTCCGGCGCCGCTGGATAGCCGCGATCGTCGTCGGTGGGGCCGCCACCTACATGCATTTCCTGGTGGGTGGCTTCTGGACCGTGGTGATCCTGATCGGGCAGTGGTTCGAGACGAGGTCCTGGCGCGAGCTGCTTCGCGGCCTCGCGATTTACGTCGTCCTGACGCTGCCACTGGCGGGGCTCATCCTCTGGGATGAGCTGGCATGGGCAGGCACGCCCGGGACGGACCTGGCCGACAAGATCTACGCCTCTCGAAACATGTTGCACATCGTCCCGTTCACCCAGCGAGGCCAGCTCTGGGACTGGCTGCCGGGCCTCGTGAACGCCCTCGTCCTCCTGGTGGCCCTGGTGGTCGTGGCCAGGCGACATCGAGACCGAAGCGCGGAAGTGACGCTGGTCCTGCGGGCGGCCATCGTCGGCCTGGCATTCCTGCTCGCGGCATTGGGGCCGGCGTATCTGGACCGCCACACGCAGATGCTCGGCAAGCTCTTTCTCTTTCGACCCAGTTCTCTGGCTCTGCTGCTCGCCCTGACAGTGATTATCGCGCTGATATTCGGGCAACTGTCGGAGGAGGCGGCGGCAGTGAAGGCGCTGATAGTGTGTGCGCTGGTCATCGCCTTCTCATGGACCCTCGTCAAGAAGAACGTGGAATGGATGCGCCACACGGCGGCGGCCTTTCCTGAGCGCAGCGAGCTCATCGCGGCCGTCGTCGCGCATACCGCGCCAGGTGATCTGGTTCTCCTCGATCCGGAGCTGGACGGTAACCGGGACTACATGACCCTCGTGCGCCTGCTTCCGCGTCCCACGCTCGTCAACTGGAAGTTCGTGCCCACCAACCCGGCCGAGATCATACGGTGGCAGTCGTACATGGACCTGCGGAGAGAACTGTTCGCGAACGGGTGTGTCACGCGGACATCGGTGCCGGTTCGTTGGCTGGTGACGCTCGAGCCCGGGACGCTGGAGAGACTCAAAGGCTGCCGGCAACCGGTGTGGCGCAGGGGGAGCGTGGCTCTCATTCCGTTCCGCTGAAGCGCGCGGACTCCCGGCCGCCTACTCCCCCGACAACGCGATCGCCGGATCCACCCGCGCCGCCCTGCGCGCCGGGACCCAGCACGCCACGGCGGCCACCACGACCAGGATGAGCGGCACCGCGACGAACGTCAGCGTATCGGCCGGCGGGATCCCGTAGAGCTGCTGCTCGATCGCCTTGGCGCCGGCATAGGCGCCGATCAGGCCGAGCCCGGTGCCGAGGGCGACGATCCGGAGTCCGCGGCCGAGGACCAGGCGCACCACCTCGCCCCGGGCGGCCCCCAGCGCCATCCGAATCCCGATCTCCCGGGTCCGCTGCGCCACCACGTACGACATCACCCCGTAGACCCCGATCAGCGCCAGGAGCAGGGCCAGGAGCGCGAACCCGCCGGCCAGGCGCGCGGTGAAGCGGCGTGGGGCGAGGTCGCGGTCGAGCAGCGAGTCCATCGAGCGGATCTTCCAGATCGGCTGGTCGCGGTCCACCGCCCAGATCGCCTGCCGCACCGGCTCGGCGAGGACGTCGGGATCACCGTCGGTGCGGAGCGCCAGGCTGGTGAAGATTCCCGCCGTCTGGGCCTTGGAGAGGTAGAGTTGCGGCTCGTCCTCCCGGCTCAGCGTGAGCTGCTTCACGTTGCCCGCCACGCCCACCACGGTGGCCCGGATTTCCGGCGAACCGACGACCGTGATCCGCTTCCCCAGCGGCGATTCGCCCGGCCATGCCCGCCGCGCCAGCTCCCGGCTCACGATCACGACCGCCGGCGCACCCAGCCGGTCGGCCGGGGTGAACTCCCGGCCCATCACCAGCGGGATCTCCATCGTGCCGAAGAACCCGTCGCTCACCGAGTTGACCTGCGCCGTGGGCAGCAGGCTGTCGGGCGTGTCCCGGCCCTCGATCCGGTAGCTGGTCGCGCCCCAGTTGCCGCTCAACGGAATCGCCTCGACCAGGGCCGCGGATTTCACCCCCGGAATCGCACGCAGCCGCTCCAGCGCCTGCCCGCCGAACTGGGCGACCAGGGTATCGTTGCCGTATTTCGTCACCGGCAGCCGAAGCTCCGCGGTGAGCAGGTGGTCGGTAGCGAAGCCGACCGGCACCTGCTGCAACCGCGTGAAGCTCCGGACCAGAAGCCCGGCGCCTACCAGCAGCACGATGCAGAGCGCGAGCTGTATCGCCACGAAGAGCTGGCGGATCCGGTTGCCGCCGCCCAGGTCGGCGCCGCGGCCCTGAAGCGCGTCGGCCAGCTCCCCGCGGGTCCCGTATCGCGCCGGCACCGCGCCGAAGACGAGTCCGGCACCCACCGTGATCGCGAGTGAGAAGAGCAGCACCGTCCGATCGAGCCCGACGTCCCCGAACGCCGGCAGCCCCTGCGGCACCGCCGCAATCAGCGCCGAGATCCCCCAGCGGGCGAGCAGCACGCCGAGCGTCCCGCCGATCGCCGCGAGCACCACACTCTCGGTAAGGAGCTGGCGGACCAGGCGGGCCCGGCCCGCGCCGAGTGCCGCGCGGAGCGACATCTCCCGCCGGCGCGCCGTGGCCCGGGCGAGCTGGAGGTTGGCGATGTTGGCGCACCCGATGCAGAGAATCAGCGCCACGAATCCGAGCAGGATGAGGAGAGCCGGGCGGATGTCCCCCACCAGGAAATCGCGCACCGACTGCTGCTGGACCCCGAGACCGGCGTCGGTCTCCGGATACTGGGCGGCGAGCTCCCTGGCGATCCGCGCGAGGTCCGCGGAGGCCTCCGCCTCGCTCACACCGGCGCGAATCCGTCCCACACCGCCGAACGCCGGATTCTCCCGCGTGACCCAGTTCGGATTCGGGCCCGATGTCGCCGGCAGCCAGATCTCCGTGGGGCCGAAGGGATCCTGGAAATCGGCGGCGGTTACCCCGATCACCTGGTGCGGCAGTCCGTTCAGCACCAGCGTGCGGCCCAGCATCCCGGAGTCGGCCCCGAAGCGCGACGCCCAGACCGCATGGGAGAGGACCACGACCCGCGCCCCGGTGCCGACCGCGGTCTCCTCGTCGCTGAACAGCCGCCCCATCATGGTTCGGGCGCCGAGCAGGCGGAGCAGGTTGGCGGTGACGAAGGTGCCGGAGAGCCGATCGGGGCGATCGCCTCCGGTGAGGTTCACGCTTTGGCTCCGGATGACGCCGATGTCGTCGAAGGTGCGGTTCCGAGCCCGATACTCCAGCAGGTCGGGATAGGAAAGCAAAATCCGCGGCGCGTCGGCCATCGTGCCCCAGATCGCGGTGAGGCGCTCGGCGTGCGGGTAGGGCAGGGGCCGAAGCAGGACCGCGCTCACCGCGCTGAAGATCGCAGTGTTGGCGCCGATGGCGAGCACCAGGGTGAGCACGGCCACTGCCGTGAACGCGGGAGCCCGGCGAAGGTGGCGCAGCGCGAGCCGCACGTCCTGCCTCAGCTCGGAGAGGTACTCGGCCCGGCGCACCTTGCGCTCGTGCTCCAGGCCGAGCTTGCGACAGCGGGCCCCGACCTGGGCCAGGTCGCCGAAGCGGCGCAGCGCCTCGGCCCGCGCCTCCGGCTCGC
>DATCWW010000203.1:0-5751 GCA_036566145.1 Gemmatimonadales bacterium | reverse complement strand
GCCTGGGCAACGTGGCCGAAGACGCCGAGGCCAACGACGAGTGGACCCGGCGGATCTCGGCCTCGGCGAGCGACGTGCGCGGGCTGGTCGAGGGGATCGCCGGGCGGATGCGCGAGGTCTCGGCGGGGACGGAGGACTACGCGGCGGCGGCGCAGCAGATCGCGGCAGCGTCGCAGCAGCTCAACGCGTCCACCGAGGAGATCTCGGCCTCGGCGAGCCATCTCGCGGATGCGGCGGAGCGGCTGCTGGCGGCGACCGGGCGGTTTACGCTGGAGGCGGTGCCGGGCGGCGGTTCGGCGCCGCCGGTTCCGGCACCAGCAGCAGCCTAGGGGTCGGGGACTGGGCGGTTCCGAGCTTGG
Organism: Gemmatimonadales bacterium; assembly: GCA_036566145.1. Classification (GTDB taxonomy): domain Bacteria; phylum Gemmatimonadota; class Gemmatimonadetes; order Gemmatimonadales; family GWC2-71-9; genus CAVVWJ01. The sequence continues at coordinate 5,392 of DATCWW010000203.1, read as the reverse complement.
CGGGCCATCGTGATGGGTCCGACCCGTCTCGCTGTGCGCCAACTCGCCTCTGCGCCTCGTACCATCCCGTCCTCCCCGCACCTCCCAAGCACGCCCGGGCACGGTAAGTTCCTTCCGCCATGACCCTCGAACTCCTTCGCAACGCCGAGCTCTACGATCCCGCGCCCCGCGGGCGCGCCGACCTGCTCATCGCCGGCGAGCGCATCGTCTGGATCGGCCGGGACGCGGCGCCGATTCCGCGGCCTTACAACGTCCGGGAGACCGATCTCGGCGGGCGGCGGGTGATTCCGGGACTGGTGGACGGCCACGTGCACCTCACCGGCGGGGGCGGCGAGGCCGGGCCGCATACGCGGGTGCCGCCGCAGACGCTCAGCCGGTTCACGCTGGGCGGCGTGACGACCGCCATCGGCGTGCTCGGCACCGACGACGCGATCCGGACGCCGGCGGAGCTGGTGACCGTTGCGCGCGGACTCCTCGCCGAGGGATTGAGCGCGTGGTGTCACACCGGCGGCTACCACCTGCCTCCGGCCACGGTCACCGGGGACGTGCGGCGGGACCTCGTGCTGGTGGACCGGATTCTCGGCGTGGGCGAGGTGGCGATCAGCGACCACCGCAGCAGCCAGCCGACGCTCGACGACCTGCTCCGGGTCGCGGCCGACGCGCACGTGGGCGGGCTCATGAGCGGCAAGGCGGGAATCGTTCACCTGCACGTCGGCGACGGGCCCCGCGGACTGGACCTGATCTGGCGCGCCCTGGACCAGAGCGAGATCCCGGCCAGGGTGTTCAACCCGACTCACGTCAACCGGCGCGGCCGGCTGTTCGAGGAGGCGCTCGCGATCGTGGAACGGGGGTGCACCATCGACCTGACGGCAGCCCCGCCGACGGACTCGGACGAGGTCGGCGCCGCTGACGGCCTGATCCGCTATCTCGACGCCGGCCTCCCCGCGGACCGGGTCACCGTGAGCTCCGACGGCGGCGGGTGCCTTCCCTCCTTCGACCGCGAAGGCCGGGTGACCCACATGGACGTCGGCCGCCCCGACGCGCCGGCCACGGTGCTCCGCGACCTGCTGGCGCGGGGCCAACCGCTGGAGCGGGTGCTGCCCGCGTTCACCAGCACTCCGGCCACCCTGCTCCGCCTGACGCAAAAGGGGCGCCTCGCGCCCGGCGCCGACGCCGATCTCGTGGTCCTGGATCAGGCCGGCGCGCCGGCCGAGGTGATGGCGCTCGGCCGCTGGCACGTGCGGGCCGGGCAGGCGGTGGTTCGGGGGATGTTCGAAGGGCCGGCCTAGGATATCTTTGCCGCCCATGACCACCACAGCGAGGAGGCGGTGACGCCGGCTCGGAGCCAGACGACCCGCGGGTTCATCGTCGCGGTGGGCGGAGCCGAGGAGAAGATCGGCGACGTCGCCATCCTCCGCCGCTTCGCGACCCTCTGCGGCGGGAAGCGCTGCCGGGTCGCCATCATCCCCACTGCCTCCGAAGTGGCGGAGACCGGCAGCCGGTACGAGGAGCTGTTCCACAGCCTGGGCGTGGGCCGGGCCCACGTGCTGCCGATCGCGAGCCGGGCGGACGGCCAGCGCCGCGAGTGGCTCGACCTGCTGGACCAGGTGGACGGCGCCTTCCTCACCGGCGGCAACCAGCTCCGGCTGAGCACCATGATCGGCGGGACCGAGATCGCCAAGGCGCTCCGCCGGCGCAACGCCGAGGGGATGCACGTGGCGGGCACCTCGGCCGGGGCGGCGTTCCTGTGCGAGCACATGATCGCCTTCGGCAAGGAGGGGGCGTCGCCGCGGGCCAAGATCGTGACCCTCGCCCCGGGCCTGGGACTCACCAACCGGATCATCATCGACCAGCATTTCCGCCAGCGCGACCGGCTGGGCCGGCTGCTCTCGGCGCTGGCGTACAATCCCTTCGCCATCGGTATCGGGCTGGACGAGAACACCGCGGCGTTCATCGGTCCGGACGAGACCCTCGAGGTGGTCGGCGGCGGCGCGCTCACGATCGTGGACTCCTCCGAGCTGGAGTTCTCCTCGATGGCGCGGGTCCGGAAGAACGACCCGGTCTGCCTGATCGGCCTCCGGCTCCACATTCTCGACCACGGCGCGACGTTCAACCTCCACACCAGGGTGGCGGCGGCGGCGCCGGAGATCGCCAAGCGCGTCTGAAGCACGGCACCCCTTCCCCTTTCGCCTTTCCGCCTCCCCCTTTATACAATCCCGAACCACCCACGGAACCCCGCATGCGCATCGTCGAAAAAGCGGTCTATGTCGGGCCCAGCCTCTACGCCCACTTTCCGGTCATCCGCCTCTACGTGGACCTGGGCGAGCTGGAGCAGTGGCCCTCGGGTCGGCTGGGCAAGGCGTTCACCGATCCCCTCATCGGGGCGCTCCCCGGGCTGCACGAGCACGGCTGCTCCTACGGCAAGCCGGGCGGCTTCATCCGGCGGCTGGTCGAGGACGAGGGCACCTGGATGGGCCACATCCTCGAGCACGTGGCGATCGAGCTGCAGAACATCGCCGGCGAGCCGGTGACCTTCGGCAAGACCCGCTCGCACGGCGAGACCGGGCAGTATCACGTCATCTATCAGTACGAGCAGGAGGACGTCGGGCTCGAGGCGGGCCGCCTCGGGCTCACCCTGCTCCACTCGCTCCTGCCGGCCGAGCTCCGGCCCACGGGCGCGGTGCCGGCGGACTTCGACTTCGCCGCCGAGCGGGACGAGTTCATCCGCTTCGCCCAGCGCCGGGCGCTGGGCCCGAGCACCATGTCGCTGGTGCGCGCGGCGGAGGAGCGGCGGATCCCCTGGATCCGGCTCAACGAGCAGAGCCTGATCCAGCTGGGCCACGGGCGTTACCAGCAGCGGGTGCAGGCGACCGTCACCAGCCGCACCCCGCACATCGCGGTCGAGCTCGCCTCCGACAAGGAGGAGACCAATCGGATCCTGGCCAACCTGGGGCTGCCGGTGCCGCGTCAGCGGCTGGTGCAGCGGGAGGACGACGCGGTCGCGGCGGCGGAGCGGATCGGCTATCCGGTGGTGGTGAAGCCGTTCAACGCCAACCACGGGCGGGGAATCACCATCCACGTCACGACCGAGGAGGAGGTCCGCCGGGCCTTCCAGGTGGCTCGCGAGCACAGCCGCAGCATCATCGTCGAGAGCTTCATTACCGGCGACGACCACCGGATGGTGGTGATCGCCGGCGAGCTGGTGGCCGTGGCGCGCCGGGTGCCGGGACACGTGGTGGGCGACGGGACCAGCACCATCGAGCAGCTGGTCGAGGAAGTGAATCAGGACCCGCGGCGCGGCATCGGGCACGAGAAGGTGCTGACGCGCCTGGTGTTCGACCATCAGGCCGACACGATGCTGGCCCGCAAGGGATACACCCGGGAGAGCGTCCCGGAGGCCGGGGAGCGGGTCTTCCTGCGCTCGACCGGCAACCTGTCCACCGGAGGGACGGCCACCGACATGACCGACACCGTGCACCCCGACAACGCCGAGATGGCGGTGCGCGCGGTCAAGGCGATCGGGCTGGACGTCGGCGGGGTGGACTTCCTCAGCACCGACATCACCCAGTCGTACAAGGACGTGGGCGGCGCGATCTGCGAGATCAACGCGGCGCCCGGCTTCCGGATGCACATGGCGCCGAGCGAGGGCCGGCCCCGCGACGTCGCCGGCCCGGTGATGGACATGCTGTTCCCCCCGGGCACGCCCAGCCGGATACCGATCGCCGCGGTGACGGGCACCAACGGCAAGACCACCACCGCGCGGATGCTCGCCCACATCAACAAGCTCGCCGGGCACCACGTGGGGCTCACCACCACCGACGGGGTCTACATCGACGGCCAGCGGACCGTGAGCGGCGACATGACCGGACCGGTCGCCACCCGCATGGTGCTGAGCGATCCCTCGGTGGACGTGGCGGTGCTGGAGGTGGCCCGCGGCGGCCTGCTCCGCGCCGGGATGGGCGTCCGCCACTGCGACGTGGGCGCCGTGCTCAACGTGAAGGCCGACCACCTGGGGCTCCGCGGCATCGGCACGCTGGAGGAGCTGGCGCAGGTGAAGCGGATCGTGGTGGAGGTGGCGCGCGATACGGCGGTGCTCAACGCCGACGACCCGCTCTGCCTCAAGATGGCCGACTACACCGAAGCCAAGCACCTCTGCTACGTGACCATGGACCCGACCCACGAGCTGGTGGGGGAGCACATCAAGGCGGGCGGCCGCGGCGTGGTGCTGGAGTCGGGGATCAAGGGCCAGATGATCACCATCTACGATCACAACGCCCACATCCCCCTGCTCTGGACCCACCTGATCCCGGCCACGCTGGAAGGCCGGGCGATGCACAACGTCCAGAACGCGATGTTCGCCGCGGCGATGGCCTTCAGCATGGGGCTCAAGCTGGAGGACATCCGCCACGGGCTCCGGACCTTCGACACCACGTTCTTCCAGGCCCCCGGCCGGATGAACATCTTCGACGAGCACCCCTTCAAGGTCATCCTGGACTACGGTCACAACCCGCACGCCATTTCGGCGATGTGCGATCTGGTAGAGCGGCTGGAGCCGGCGGGCCGGCGGATCGTGGTGCTGGCGGCGCCGGGCGACCGTCGGGACGAGGACATCGCCGACATCGCCCGGACCGCCGCGGGCCGGTTCGACCGCTACGTCGTGCGGCGGGACGATCAGCTGCGGGGCCGGCAGCCGGAGGAGGTGCCCCATCTGCTGCGCGACGGGCTTCTCGCGCACGGCGTGCCGGCCGAGCAGATCCTGATCATTCCCGACGAGCAGGCGGCGATCGACCGAGCCCTTCGTGAGGCGCAGGCGGGCGACCTGGTGCTCCTGTTCGCCGACGCCATCACCCGGAGCTGGAAGCAGGTGATCCAGTTCCGCCCGGAGGCACCGGTCCGCACCGTGGAGCGGCGGAAGCAGCCGCGGCCCGAGCCCGCGATGGTGGGAGAGCCCGCGGCGACGGCGCCGCTGGTGGACGAGGGGCGGCGGGAGTTCGTGCGCGACGTGCGGGGCGTCCGCCTCGCGCGGGAGGCGGACGATTAGCCGGCGCCGGCCCATTGCGGTGCTCGCGGCGGTACTCCTTGCGGCCTGCGCGAGCGCGACGGCGCACGCGCCCAATCTTCCCGGGGCCCAGCGCGAGGTCGAGACCTACATCGACTCGGGGCGATACCTGGAGGACTTCGCGAAGGTAGTCAGCCAGGCCCAGACCTGGATGCAGCAGCAGGCCTCCTCGGCGTCCCGACCCGCGATCGTGCTCGACATCGACGAGACCTCCCTCTCCAACTGGCCGGCGTACCGGGCCAACGGCTGGGGCCGGGTGGTGAACGGCCCCTGCGACCTGGAGAAAGGGCCATGCGGGCTCCGCGCCTGGCAGGCGAGCGGGCGAGCGAAGGC
>DATCWW010000191.1:0-7546 GCA_036566145.1 Gemmatimonadales bacterium | reverse complement strand
CGCTTCCGGGCGCGCGGGCAGCTCCTCGGTGGGGGCCTCGTGGACCGTGACCGGCGAGCGGTGGTCCGTCGGCAGGACCACACCCGCCGGCGCTGCGGCCCGGCCGGCGCGAAGGGCCTCCAGCAGAGCCAGCGCGTTGGGGTAGCGATCGTCCGGGTGCTTGGCCAGGCAGCGCACCACCACCCGGGCGAGCCAGGGCGGTATCCCGTCCCGGGAGAGGCTGCCCACCGGCAGCGGATCCCGGATGTGCCGGCCCACGATCTCCTGGGAATCCTCACCGGCGAACGGCGGCGCACCGGTCAGCAGATGGAAGAGCACGGCGCCCATGGCATAGATGTCCGAGCGGGGATCGACCTTGTGGCTGCCCAGCGCCTGCTCCGGACTCATGTACAGCGGGGTGCCGACGATGTACCCGGTCTCGGTGATGTCGGCCGGGGCCTCGAGGTTCTTCACGATCCCGAAATCCACCAGCAGCGGCCGGCCGGTGCCGGCCTCGATCACGATGTTCTCCGGCTTGATGTCGCGGTGCACCAGGCCGTGCTCGTGCGCCTGGTGCAGGGCCTCCAGGATCGGCTCGACGATCGCCAGCGTCCGGTCCACGCCGAGCGGCCCCTCGGTCCGGAGCAGCTCCGCGACGGTGCGCCCCTCGAGGAACGGCATGGCGTAGAAGACCAGTCCCTCGCCTTCGCCGACGAAGTGGATCGGAATGGTATTGGGATGGTTAAGCCTGGCGATGGCGCGGGTCTCCTGGGTGAAGCGGGAGACCGCGGAAGAGCTCCAGTGCAGATCGGAGCGGAGGACCTTGACCGCCAACCGGCGCTGCAGGCCGGTATCGCGCACTTCGTACACCTCGGCGAACCCGCCCCGGCCGATCATCCGCACCACCCGGTAGGTATCCCCCAGGGCGCGGGCCAGCCGTCCGAGCGCGTCCGGCGGCGCCTCGCGGGGGGTGCCGAGCCCCTCGGCCCCGAGCAGCGCCAGGCTCCCCGGGCCGCAGCGCGGACAATGCGTGCTGCCGGACGGCAGGGGGGCATGGCAGGAGGAGCAGACCAGCAGCACAAGGCCTCCGGTGGCGGGGCGGCGCGTCGCCGGAAGCTAATCGGAAGGACCCGGTGCCCTCGGCGCCCGCCCGGGCCGGATGCCGGGCATCCGGCCCGGGCGGCAAGGGCCGGGCGCCGGGACAAGCCGTTGCATGCTGCCAACTTGAACCAACAGTAAAGGCACTAATACAGGCCATTGTGACCTCAAATGGTGCCGGATCTGCAGGAGCGATGACCGTTTTGTGCACATTCTGCACGTTTCTCTTGACACATGTGCAGACGGGGCGTATACTCCTGCTGTCGATGGCGACCCCACGCACCCGGACGGTCCGATGACGCCGCAGCTCCGAAACCGCCGCTCTCCACCTATCGAACCGCCGGGTCCACGGTCCGCGTCCGCGCTCCTCACCTGATGCCCCTGCGTTCGATTGCCGAACCCAGGGGCATCCCACTTTCCGAACCCGACAGGGCGAGACGATCCATGGCGACCACCGCACGACCCAGCGCACCCGGCCGGATCACCCAGGCCAGCGAAGTCCAGCAGCTCCTCGAGCTGATCCGGCAGCGGAACATCGAGGTGGTGGACGTGAAGTTCTGCGACCTGCCGGGGACCTGGCAGCACTTCTCCATTCCGGCGGCCACCCTGGACGAGGACATGTGCCGGGAGGGGCTCGGCTTCGACGGCTCGTCCATTCGCGGGTTCCAGGCGATCAACGAGAGCGACATGCTGCTCATCCCGGACGTCTCCACCGCATTCGTGGACCCGGTGCTGACGGTGCCGACGCTCTCGCTCACCTGCGACATCTACGACCCGATCACCCTCGAGCCGTACAGCCGGGATCCGCGATTCATCGCCTTCAAGGCCGAGGAGTATCTCCGGACCAGCGGTATCGCGACCACGTCGTTCTGGGGACCCGAGGCCGAGTTCTTCATCTTCAACTCGGTGCGCTTCGACCAGAACGCGCACGAGGCGTACTACCACATCGACTCGGACGAGGGAGTGTGGAACTCGGGCCGGAATGGGACGCCCAACCTGGGGCACCGCCCGCGCCACAAGGAGGGCTACTTCCCGGTCCCGCCGGCCGACCGGCTGCAGGACGTGCGCAGCAAGATCATGCTGGCGTTGATCGCCGCCGGCGTGCCGGTCGAGGTGCAGCACCACGAGGTGGCCACCGCGGGCCAGGCCGAGATCGACTTCAAGTTCGGCACCCTGGTGCGGACCGCCGACCGGCTGATGGTCTACAAGTACATCGTCAAGAACATCTGCCACAGCCTGGGCTTCACGGCCACCTTCATGCCCAAGCCGCTCTTCGGCGACAACGGCTCCGGGATGCACGTGCACCAGTCGCTCTGGAAGGGCGACACGCCGCTGTTCTACGACGAGGCGGGCTACGCGCTCCTCTCGGCGACCGCGCGGCACTACATCGGCGGTCTGATCGCCCACGCGCCGGCGCTGCTCGCCCTCTGCGCGCCCACCACGAACAGCTACCGGCGGCTGGTGCCCGGCTTCGAGGCGCCGGTCAACCTCATGTACTCGGCGCGGAACCGGTCGGCGATCTGCCGCATTCCCTGCTACAGCAGCAGCCCCAAGGCCAGGCGCGTGGAGTTCCGCGCGCCCGATCCGAGCGCCAACCCGTATCTCGCGTTCTCCGCCATGCTGATGGCCGGTCTCGACGGCATCCAGCGGAAGCTCGAGCCCCCCGCCCCGATCGACGAGGACCTCTACGAGCTCCACGACGAGCGCAAGCAGCAGATCAAGACCGTGCCGGGATCTCTGGCGGAGGCGGTCGCCGCGCTGGAGCAGGACCACGACTTCCTGCTCGCCGGGGACGTGTTCACCCCCGACGTGGTGGAGACCTGGATCAGCATGAAGCGCACGAAGGACATCGCGGCCGTGACGCTGCGGCCGCATCCGTACGAGTTCTTCCTGTACTACGACGCCTGACCGTTCCCGCCGGAGCCCATCCCGGGCTCCGGCACAGCCCCAACCCCGGCCCCCGAGGACCGTCCCGTGACTTTGCTTCCGCTCCTCCTCGCCGTGCAGGATGCGGCGTCGCCCCCGCCCCCGCCCGCCATGGTCCCGGCGGACACCGCCTGGATGCTGGTGTCCACCGCCCTGGTGCTGCTCATGACTCCGGCGCTCGCGTTCTTCTACGGCGGGCTGGTGCGGAACAAGAACTCGCTCAACACCATGATGATGAGCTTCGTGGCGCTGGGCGTCGTCGGGGTGACCTGGGCGCTCATCGCCTACAGCCTAGCCTTCAGCGAGGGCGGTCCCCTCCTGGGCGGCCTCGCCAACCTCGGACTCGTGGGCGTCGGCACCGACGTGAAGGGGACGATCCCGCACGTCCTGTTCATGGCCTATCAGGGCACCTTCGCCATCATCACCGCGGCGCTCATCTCGGGCGCGGTGGTGGAGCGGATGCGGTTCGGTCCCTATGTCGCCTTCATCGCGATCTGGACCCTGCTGGTCTACGCCCCGGTGGCCCACTGGGTCTGGGGCGGCGGCTGGCTGATGAGCCGGGGAGTGCTCGACTTCGCCGGCGGCACGGTGGTGCACATCAACGCCGGCGTCAGCGCGCTGGTCGCGGCCCTCGTGCTCGGCCCGCGGAAGGATTACGGGCGCCAGGCCGTCCTGCCGCACAACGTCCCCTTCGTGCTGCTCGGCGCGGGCCTGCTCTGGTTCGGCTGGTTCGGCTTCAACGGCGGCAGCGCCCTCGCGGCCAACGAGCTCGCCGGGCTCGCCTTCAGCAACACCTTCCTGGCCCCGATGGCCACGCTGGTGGTGTGGACGCTGCTGGACTACTTCCGGACCGGTCGCGCCACCGCGGTCGGCGCCGCCACCGGCATCGTGGTGGGCCTGGTGGCGATCACCCCGGCGGCCGGCTTCGTGAGCCCCGCCAGCGCTCTGCTGCTCGGCGCCCTGGCGACGTTCCCCAGCTACTTCGCCATCGCGCTCCGCTCCCGCACCAGGGTGGACGACTCCCTCGACGTGTTCGCCGGACACGGCGTCGGCGGGCTCACCGGCGCGCTGCTCACCGGCGTGCTGGCCCAGAAGGTCTGGAACCCGGCCGGCAACGACGGACTCCTCTTCGGCAACCCGGGCCAGCTCGGGGTGCAGGCGCTGGGCTGCCTCAGCGCCGCGGCCTACGCCGGGATCATGACCTTCGTGATCCTCAAGGCGATGGCCTTCGTGACCGCGCTCCGGGCGGTGCCGCGTACCGAGGGCGTGGGCATGGATGTGAGCCAGCACGGCGAAGAGGCCTACGCCAGCGGCGAAGGCTCGATCCTGGTGCCGCCCGAGACGGCGATCCTGTCCGAGACGGTCACGGCGCTCACCCCGCAAGTGGCCTCGCGCTGAGGAGACGACCATGAAGCTCATCGTAGCGATCATCCGGCCCGACCGCCTGAACGAGGTGCTCGAGGCACTCTACCGGGCCGAGGTCCGCGGACTCACGCTCTCGCGCGTGCTGGGGCATGGCGGCGAGACCGAGCGGGTGGAGACCTACCGCGGCACCACGGTCAAGGTGGACCTGCAGGAAAAGGTGCGGCTCGAGATCGGAGTGTCCGACTCCTTCGTGGACGTCACCGTGCACGCCATCCTCGCCAGCGCCCGCACCGGGGACGTGGGCGACGGGAAGATCTTCGTCCTCGACGCCGAGCAGGTGTACCGGATCCGGACCGCCGAGAAGAACGAGGCGGCGGTGACGCCGGCGGAGGCGGTGGAGACGTAGGGGACAGGCGGACAGGCGCACAGGCGCCAAGTGTGCTTTGGGGGGACCGATAGGGGCGTCTGCTGCCCGGACCGGTCCCTCGCATGTCGTGCGCCTGTGCGCCTGACCGCCTGTCCGCCTGTCCGCCTGTGCGCCTGTCCGCCCGGCGCCCTTACATTCCCCCCATGACCCCCAGGAAGCTCCGCAGCGCCGCCATCACCGAGGGCGTCGAGCGCGCGCCCAACCGCGCCATGCTCCGCGCGGTCGGGTTCACCGACGCCGATTTCGGCAAGCCGATCGTGGGCATCGCGAGCGCCTACAGCACCATCACTCCCTGCAATGCCGGTCTCGACGTCCTGGCCCGCCGGGCCGAGGCGGCCGTCCGGGCCGGCGGCGCGATGCCCCAGCTCTTCGGCACCATCACGGTGAGCGACGGGATCTCGATGGGGACCGAAGGGATGAAATACTCCCTCGTCTCCAGGGAAGTGATCGCCGACTCGATCGAGACCGCCTGCGGGGCCCAGAGCATGGACGGCGTGGTCGCGGTCGGCGGCTGCGACAAGAACATGCCCGGCGCGATGATCGCGATGGCCCGGATGAACATCCCGGCGATCTTCGTCTACGGCGGGACCATCAAGCCGGGACACTACGCGGGCCGGGATCTCACCGTGGTGAGCGCCTTCGAGGCGGTGGGCCAGCTCAGCGCCGGCCGGATCGACCGGGGCGAGCTGCTCGAGGTGGAGCGGCGGGCCTGCCCGGGCAAGGGATCCTGTGGCGGGATGTACACCGCGAACACCATGTCCTCGGTGTTCGAGGCCATGGGCATGAGCCTCCCCGGCTCCTCCACCATGGCCGCGGAGGACGCCGAGAAGGCGGAGAGCGCGGCGCGGTCCGGCACGGTGCTGGTCGAGGCGATCGCCCGGGGGCTCACACCCCGCCGGATCCTCACTCGCCCGGCGTTCGAGAACGGCATCACGGTGGTGATGGCCCTCGGCGGCTCGACCAACGCGGTGCTCCATCTGCTCGCCATCGCCCACGCGGCCGGCGTCCCGCTCACCCTCGACGACTTCGAGGCGATCCGGGCCCGGGTGCCGGTGCTCTGCGACCTCAAGCCCTCGGGGCGATTCGTGGCCACCGACCTCCACGCGGCCGGCGGCGTGCCTCAGGTGATGCGGATGCTGCTCGACCATGGGCTGCTGCACGGCGACGCGGTCACCATCACCGGCGAGACCATCGCCGAGACGCTGCGGAGCGTGCCGGCCGAGCCCAGACCGGATCAGGAAGTGATTCGGCCGTGGGGACGGCCGCTCTACCCGCAGGGCCACCTGGCGGTCCTGCGCGGCAACCTCGCACCCGAGGGCTCGGTCGCCAAGATCACCGGGGTAAAGTCACCGAGGATCACGGGGCCGGCGCGGGTGTTCGAATCGGAGGAAGCCTGCCTCGAGGCGATCCTGCGGGGCCGGATCCGTGCGGGTGACGTAGTGGTGGTGCGGTACGAGGGGCCGCGCGGCGGCCCGGGCATGCGCGAGATGCTCGCCCCCACCTCGGCGCTGATCGGCGCGGGGCTGGGCGACGCGGTCGGCCTCATCACCGACGGCAGGTTCTCGGGCGGCACGTATGGCCTGGTGGTGGGCCACGTGGCCCCCGAGGCCGCGGTGGGCGGGCCGATCGCGCTGATCGAGGAAGGCGACCTCATCACCATCGACGCCGAGGAGCGGCTGCTCACGGTGGACGTCTGCCACGACGAGATGGTGCGGCGGCGCGGCGAGTGGCAGGCGCCGAAGCCTCGCTACACCTCCGGCGTCCTGCACAAGTACGCCCGCCAGGTCTCCAGCGCGAGCCTGGGGGCGGTGACCGACCTCTAGGCCCTCGCCGGCACGGCCATCCGGCCGATCTCGATCCGCCGCGCGATCTCCTCGCCCATCGCGCGGCTGCCGACCGTGGGCTCCCCCGGCCGCGCCAGATCGGCGGTGCGCAGGCCGGCCTTCAGGACCCCCGCTACCGCCTGCTCGACCACGGTCGCCGCCTCGGGCTGCTTGAGGCCGTAGCGCAGCAGCATCGCCGCGCTCGCGATCGCGCCGATGGGATTGGCGACCCCCCGTCCGGCGATGTCCGGCGCCGAGCCGTGCACCGGCTCGAACAGGCCGGGCCCGTCGCCGATCGAGGCCGACGGGAGCAGGCCCAGCGAGCCGGCCAGGACCGCCGCCTCGTCGCTGAGGATGTCGCCGAAGAGGTTCTCGGTGAGCAGCACGTCGATGCGCGCGGGCTCGGCCACCAGACGCATCGCCGCGAAATCCACGTAGAGGTGCTCCAGCCGCACGTCGGGAAACTCCCGCCCGACCCGCGTCACCGTCTCCCGCCAGAGCAGCGACACCTCCAGCACGTTGGCCTTGTCCACCGACGTCACCCCGCCGCGGCGCTCGCGCGCAGCCTGGAAAGCGACGCGCGCCACGCGCTCGATCTCCGGGACGGTGTAGCGCAGCGTGTTCACCGCGGAGCCCGGCTCCCGGCCACGGGGCTCGCCGTAGTAGAGCCCTCCGGTGAGCTCCCGCACGATCAGGAGGTCCACGCCGTCGAGCCGCTCGGGGCGCAACGGCGAGGCGTGGCGCAGCGCCGGATGGACCGCGACCGGACGCAGATTGGCATAGGCGCCGAGCAGCTTCCGGAGCGCGAGGAGCCCCGCCTCAGGACGGCGCTCACCCTCGGCGGTGGCAAGCGCGGGATCGCCCACCGCGCCGAGCAGCACCGCATCGGCCTGCGTCACGCCGCCCCGGGTGCGCGCCGGCAGCGCGC
>DATCWW010000181.1:0-2561 GCA_036566145.1 Gemmatimonadales bacterium | reverse complement strand
CGGACGGCCGCGGCGACTTCGCCCAGCAGGAGCGGGGCGCTCCCCGCGTAGGCCAGGAGCTGGAGACGCTGGACCCCGTCGAGGAAGGCGACGGGGTCGGGCCAGGGGACGGGCGGCCCTACCGCCCGGCAGGCAAGGGGTGCCTCCTCAACGAGGCGCGCCGGCCGCACGCAGGCCTCTTCGCGACGCCCCCCACTCCCTTCCGGAGGCACGCTCGCGGGAGTGAGCCCTCTCACGGCGAGTGCGCGGCGAAGCCGCTTTACATTAGGCATGGCCATGCCAGATAAAGTAGCCTTGGACCTGCAGCAACGCCTGGCGGAGGCAGTCGCGAAATTCACCACTTCCCGACCAGGGTTCTTCGAGATACCGACGTCGGCCGACCAGCTCGCGGTACACAGGTGTCGGCAGGACGTTCTTTTGGCACTGATGGGCGCTTGTCTCACGAGGGCGTGGCTCACCCCGGGTGGCGACTATCTGGTGGCGCGAGACGGACGAGGCGGGGCGGCTTGAAGCGGCTAGGTACCTTCGAAGGACGAGAAAGGCGGCACGTTGGTCATCCAGAAGCCGGCCAGCCCGCCCTGCTGGTCCACTTCGACGTAGAAGCTGTCCGCGGCCCGCACCACCTCCACCGGACGCCGGGCTCCGATCCGGAGGTGGAAGACGCTCTCCGCCGAGTTGGTCTCGACCGAGAGCGTGGTATCCACCTCCACCGAGCTTACGGCGCGCGACCCGCCACCGGGCAGCACGACCCGCCCCTCGGTAAGCTGGGCCGGGACCTGCAGCTCCGACCGCGTCGCGACCTCCGGCCAGACCACCACGTCCAGCCCGCAGATCACGCCGTTATTGACCTCGAGCACCGCCACCGAGCCCTCGGCGTCGGTGAGCTCGACCGTGCCGGTCAGTCCCCCGCTCTTCCGGTTGCCTTTGAACGCGCCGGAGAGGATGTCGGTCTCCGGGTCCCAGCGCCAGCCGACCGTCGGGAGCACGCCGGTGAGCGGCTCGACCCTGGCTTCCATGTGCACCGGGGTGGCCTTAGGCGGCACGGGCAGGCTCGAGTTGATGGATGAACCTGACGATACGATCGAGCGCCCGCTCCAGCTCCGCATCCGACACGGCGTAGCTGAGCCGGACCCAGCGGTCGTCGCCGAACGCCGCCCCGGGAACCAGCGCGACACCTTCCTGCTTCATGAGCTGCTCGCAGAAGGCCGTGCCGGTGACCGGATCGTCTTCCCGGATGCCGTCCACCCGGAAGAAGAAGTAGAAGGCGCCGTGAGGCTCGACGAACTCCACGCCGGGCGCCGCGGTCCGGAACCGCTCGACCAGGTGATCCCGACGACGCCGGAATGCCGCCACCATCTTGGTCACCTCGGCTTCGACCCGCTCGTCGGTGAACGCCGTCGCCGCGGCCCACTGGGCCGGCTGGTTGGCCCCGGTGGTGGTGTGCGACTGGAGCGCCGCCATGGCCTTGGTCAGGTGCGGCGGCGCCAGCGCGGCGCCGATGCGCCAGCCGGTCATCGCGTACGCCTTGCTCGCGCCATAGATGATCACCGTCCGCTCGAGCAACTCGTCCGGCAGGTCGAGAAGCGACGGCGCCGGCCCCGGGCCGTAGTTGATCCGCCGGTAGATCTCGTCCGAGATGATCCACACCTCGTGCTTCTTGGCCCACTCGGCGATCGCCTTGAGCTCCGCCAGGGTGTAGACCGCGCCGGTCGGATTGCAGGGCGAGCAGATGATGAGCCCGCGGGTCGAGGTCGTGTAATGCCGGTCGAGGTCTTTCACACTCACCTTGAGGCCCCACTCGACGTCGCCCGGCACCAGGACCGGCTCGGCCCGGCAGAGGTGAACGATCTGGGGGTACGAGACCCAGGCCGGTGCCGGGATCAGCACCCGGTCCTTGGGGCCGAAGAGCGTGAAACAGGCGTTGAAGATGGACTGCTTGGAGCCGGAGCTCACGACGAGCTGATCGGGATCTACCGGCCTGCCGCCGGACATCCGGCTCATCGCCTGGGCCATGCCCTTGCGGAGCTCCGCGATGCCCACGTTGGGCGGATAGCGGGTGAGACCCTTCTGAATCGCCTGCATGCCGGCCTGCGCCGCGGGCGCCGGGGTATCGAAGTCGGGCTCTCCGACGCCCAGATCCAGCACGTCCTCTCCCGCGGCCTTCCGCCGCTTGGCCTCATTGCTGATGGCGACGGTTTCGGAGGCCTTGAGGTTCTGGACGTTGATGGAGAGTGCGTCGGGCATGAGCGGTCCGGAGCTGGAGGCGTTGGGGAATTGGAGGGAAAGGTTTCGCGACGGAAGGGGGATGTCAACCAGTCTCCGCGCTGCTTGTACCACCTTCGACCCACCGCTAGCTTGCCGCCAGTCTTTGTCCTCTGGAGCCGGTCCGTGCCCCTGCCCGATTCCCTGCACCTCTCGCCTAGCGTGGCCGCCGCAGTCGAGCGCCTGGGCTGGCAGGCCGACCAGCCGTTGCTGCGCGAAGCCGCGCCCACGGCGGCGCGGGGGCACAACCTGGTCCTCGTGGTCCCGCCCGCACCGGCCTACGGCGTCCCCGCGCTGGC
>DATCWW010000180.1:0-2759 GCA_036566145.1 Gemmatimonadales bacterium | reverse complement strand
CGGCGCCGGCCGCGCGTGCCGCCGCGCAGGCGGCGGTCAACGTGGCGCGGCGCACCGCGCTCGTTTCCGCCACCGAGCGGGTGAGCAGCGCCGTCGTTTCCATCAGCGTGCGGAGCCGCCAGGACGTTCGGCCCCAGTCACCCTGGGACTTCTTCTTCGTGCCGGAGCAGTCGCGGGTGCTGGAGGGCTACGGCACCGGGTTCATCATCCGGCCCGAGGGCATCATCCTCACCAACCAGCACGTGGTCGCCAAGGCCGAGCGCGTGGTGGTGACGCTTCCGGATGGCAGCGACCTCCCGGCCAAGGTGCTGGGCGAGGACCCGCTGACCGACATCGCCGTGCTCCGGGTGGACCGCCGCGGGCTCCCCGCCGTCACCACCGGCCACAGCACCGACCTGATGATCGGCGAGTGGGTGGTGGCGCTGGGCAATCCCTACGCCTACATGCTGGGCAACGCGGAGCCCACCGTGACGGTCGGGGTGGTGAGTGCCACGGGCCGGAACATCCTCCCGAGCGGCGACCAGACCGGCCTCTACTTCGACATGATCCAGACCGACGCCGCCATCAACCCCGGCAACTCGGGCGGCCCGCTCACCAACGCGCTGGGCGAGGTGATCGGGGTGAACTCGTCGATCTTCAGCAACAGCGGCGGCTCGGTCGGCCTCGGCTTCGCCATCCCGATCGAGCGCGCGCTCCGGGTGGCCGACGAGATCATCAAGAACGGGACGGTGCGCCGCGCCTGGGTCGGACTCGAGGTCCAGGGGGCCTCGGCGATGCGGGACTGGAAGAGCGCCGGCGGCGTCACCGTCACGAGCGTGGCACCCGGCGGACCGGCGGCCAAGGCGGGTCTGGCGCGGGGGAACGTGCTCATGACGGCGAACGGGCGCCGGCTCCGCAACTATCTCGACTGGGAGGCGGTCAAGCTCGACCTCCACGTCGGCGACGCGATCACGGTCGAGGTGCGGAACGGGCGGGACAGCACCAGCCGCCGGATCGTGACCGGCGACCTGCCGACCGTCACGGCCGAGAAATACACCGTGCTGGAGTCGCTGGAGCTGGTGAACGTGACCCCGGCCATCCGGTCCGAGCGCAACATCCGGAGCGAGCAGGGCGTCCTGATCTTCAAGCTGGCGGCCGAAGTGGCCCGCGCGACCGGCCTGCAGGAAGGCGACGTGATCCTGGCGATCAACCGGACGCCGGTGCGCACCGCCGCCCAGGTGCAGGAGCTGCTCAACGTGCGCCCCGGCGAGGTCATCCGGGTCTATCTCGAGCGGGACGGGCAGATCACCTTCACCGACCTGGTCTTCCGATGAGCGACGATCGCTGGCGCTCGCCGCTGGGCACCCGCTACGCCTCGCCCGCCATGCAGACGCTCTGGGGCGAGCCGCACCGCATCGGCCTGTGGCGCCGGCTGTGGCTGGCGCTGGCGGAGGCGGAGCGCGAGCTGGGACTCGCCATTCCCGAGCAGGCGCTGGCCGAAATGCGGGCCCACCTGGACGACGCGGATCTCGCGGCCGCCGCCCGGTACGAGTGCCGCTTCCGGCACGACGTGATGGCCCACGTGCACGCCTTCGGCGAGCAGGCGCCGGCCGCCCGGCCGTACCTCCACCTCGGCGCCACCAGCGCGTTCGTCACCGACAACGCCGATCTGCTGGTCATGCGCGACGGAGTCCGTATCCTGCTCGGCCGCCTGATCGCGGTGCTGGGCGCGTTGGAGACCTTTGCCCTCCGGACAGCGGCCCTGCCCTGCCTGGCCTACACCCACTTCCAACCCGCCCAGCTCACCACGGTCGGGAAGCGGGCGACGCTCTGGATGCAGGACTTCGGGCTCGACGTCGAGGAGCTCGCCCACCGCCTCGAGTCGCTCCGGCTCCGCGGCTGCCAGGGCACGACCGGAACCCAGGCGGCATTCCTCGACCTGTTCCAGGGCGACCACGACAAAGTCCGGGAGCTGGAGCGTCGGGTCACCGCGAAGCTCGGCTTCCGGGACCAGTTCGCGGTCACGGGGCAGACCTATCCCCGCAAGGCCGACAGCATGGTCCTGGATGGCTTGAGCGGGATCGCCCAGTCGGCCTCGAAGATGGCGGTGGATCTTCGCCTGCTGCAGCACGAGGGCGAGCTGCTCGAGCCGTTCGAGTCGGAGCAGATCGGGTCCAGTGCGATGGCCTACAAGCGGAATCCGATGCGCGCGGAGCGGATCGGCGGCCTCGCCCGGTACGTGATCTCGCTTCAGGCCAACGGGGCCCACACCGCGGCCGGCCAGTGGCTGGAGCGGACCCTCGACGACAGCGCCAACCGGCGGCTCACCCTGCCCGAGGCGTTCCTGGCCACGGACGCGATCCTCATCCTCGCCACCAACATCGCGGCGGGGCTCGAGGTGCGGGAGGACGTGGTCCGCCGTCACGTGGCGGCGCAGATGCCGTTCATGGCCACCGAGCGCTGGCTCATGCTGGGTGTGGGCGCCGGCGGTGACCGACAGGAGCTGCACGAGGTGATCCGCCGGCACAGCCTGGCGGTGGCGGAAGCGGTGAGCCGGGGAGAGCCCAACGACCTCCTCGAGCGGCTGGCCGGCGACCCCGCATTCGCGCGGGTTCCCGCTGCCGCGCTGCGAGCCGAGCTGCAGCCGTCGACCTACACCGGGCGCGCCGAGCGCCAGGTCGGCGAATTCCTGACCGAGTACCTGCAGCCCCTGCTGGCGCGGGCGCGCCCGCTCGCGGCCGAGGCCGAGGCGGCGGAGATCCGCGTATGACCGCGCTGGC
>DATCWW010000173.1:0-2445 GCA_036566145.1 Gemmatimonadales bacterium | reverse complement strand
GGCCATTTCGACGTGCTCGAGGGTCGCGCGCCGCGCAGTGACACCGAGGTGATGGTCACGGCGTCCACGCTCCCCCGACTGGGAGCGAAGCTCGGCGACAGCGTGGAGCTGGATGCCCCGGCTCCGTCGACAGTTACTATCGTCGGCATCCTGGACAACCAGACCCAGCCGGACTCGGTGCAGATGTTCTTCGGCCGAGAGGGCGCCCTGTCCGGGACGACGCCGGCGGAACGCCTCCAGCAGACCGACTTCTACCTGCCGGACACAACAATCACGTGGGCGCAGGTGCGGGACCTCAACGCGCAGGGCGCCACCGTGCTCTCCCGCGCCGTGCTGTCCGGCCCACCGGCGGTGGCACAGGAGCCCTACCAGGACTCGAGCAGCTCGTTCCTTGCGATCCTCGCCGTGGGGGCGATTGCCGCCGGTTTCGCCGCCTTCGAGGTGATCCTTCTAGCCGGTGCTGCATTCACTGTCACTGCACGCCAGCAGCAGCGCACGCTCGCCACGATCGCGAGCGTCGGTGCCACCCGCCCCACCCTGTTCCGGGTGTTGTCATCCAGCGGGGTCGTGCTCGGCGCGATCGGCGGGATCCTCGGCATCGGCGTCGGCATCGCTGGCGGTGCCGCGTTCATGGCTCTCACCGGGGAGGGAGACGCCACCCGCTACTACGGCTTCCACATGCCATGGCTCGCCCTGCTCGGTATCGCCGGTTTCGCCGTGCTGATCGGGTGGCTCTCCGCGCTCCTGCCGGCGCGCACTGCGTCCAGGTTCGACATCGTGTCCGCTCTGCGAGGAGCGCGCCGACCACCGACGCCGAGCATCCGCCGTCCGGTCACCGGGCTCATCCTGCTGATCCTGGGCCTCGTTGTTGGGCTCGGCGGCGGTGCACTCTTCGCGGTGCTCCTCGATGCAGGTCGTGGGATGGGAAACGGCCACCCGCTGCTGTGGATCCCGATCGTGCTGCTCGTTGTTGGCCCGGTGCTCGCGCAACTCGGGCTCGTGCTGTGCGGCCCGCTCGTGCTGCGCGTCATCGCCCGAATGATGCGGCGCACCGGCATCGGCGCGAGGCTCGCCTCACAGGATGCCGCACGCAACCCCGGGCGCGCCGTGCCGGCCCTGGCCGCCGTGATGACGACGATCTTCGTCGCGGTGTTCGCGATGTCGATGATGGCCTCGGCGGAGCGGAACATGGCCGCGAACTACCAGTACAGCTCCGCACTCGGCACGGTGAGGGCGTCGCTCGGCTACCAGGAGTATTCCGACCAGGGGCCGGGCAAGTTCGTGCGGTACGCGCATCCACACGCCGTCGCGGACGCCATCCGCAGCAGCCTGAACGTCGCCGAGTTGCGCACGCTGGCGAGCGTGCACGAGCCTGCCGAACTGCTGGTGAACCGCGATGGTACGGCGGCGGAACCCTCGGATGCTGGCGAGCCTGCCACCTACCCGATGCCGATGGTCCCGCCCGGGAACCTCTGCCCGACCTCACCGGCGTCTCCGCAGTTCGACCAGATACTCGACAGCGACCCGGCCTCCGCACGCGCCAGAGAAGTGTGGATGTCTTGGCGAAACGACTGGCGGTGCAAGGACTCCTTCCCGTGGGCCGCTTTCGGCGTCGATCACATCTGGGTCGGGGACACGGAGGACCTAGCGCTGATCCTTGGGCACGAGCCGAGTGCTGATGCGCAGCGGGCGCTGGCAGCCGGCGGCGCCGTGTCGTTGTACCCGTCCTACCTCGACAATGGCCAGGTCACCCTGTCCTGGTGGAACGTGGACCAATTGAATCAGCTGGCCAGGTCCATGACCACGCCCTCCGGTCCGCCATCGCGAACCGTCACCCTGGACGCGGTGCTGGACCGCCCAGAGCATCCGCTCTACTTCGGCGTGTTCCTGAGCGAGCAGACCGCGAAGTCCATCGGGCTGGACTACCAGGACTCGCTGATCCTCGCCTCCACAACCACCATGCCGACCGATGCCCAGGCCGACGCGCTCGAGCTGGCGGTGCGGAATCTCCCAGACAACCGTCAAGGGCTCCTGTACGTGCACATCGAGCGCGGTCCCACCCCGTTCGCACAGCCGTGGGTGTGGGGTCTGCTCGGGCTCAGCGGGCTGATCGCGATCGCCGCGTCCGCTGTTGCCATCGGACTCGCCCGCTTCGACGGCAGACAGGATGACGCGACGCTGTCCTCGCTCGGGGCCGGCCGCCGGGTGCGGCGCAACTTCGCCTTCTGTCAGGCGCTCGTCATCTCTGGAGTCGGTGCAGTGCTGGGCGCCGGCATGGGACTCGTCCCGGCGCTCGCCCTGAGTGCCAACGCCGACATGCCGTTCGCGCCGCCGTGGTTGCAGATCGGGCTGACCGCAGTCGCGCTGCCGTTGGCGATCGCCTCCGGAAGCTGGCTGTTCACCAGTCGCAGCCGCGTCTCCGCGAGGCGGATGACCATCGCATGA
>DATCWW010000118.1:0-16928 GCA_036566145.1 Gemmatimonadales bacterium | reverse complement strand
GCCAGCGGGCGCGGCCGCGGGTGCACTGCCCTGCCCCGCCAGCTTCCGCGCCAGGCTGTAGAACTCCAGCTCGGTCAGGATCCGGACGGCAGCGTCCTGATCGGGCTCCTGCAGAGTGAGGCCGGAGACGTCGAGCTCGATCGGGACGTCGCGCTTGAGCGTGACGAGCTCCCGGCTCAGCCGCGCGTTGTCGGCCTGCCCGAGGAGCGCCTCACGGGTCCGCTTGGCGCTGACCTCGGACGCGTGGCCCAGGATGGCGTCGAGGTCGCCGTACTCGAGCAGGAGTTTCTGCGCCCCCTTCTCGCCGATTCCCTTGACCCCGGGCACGTTGTCGGAGCTGTCGCCCACCAGCGCGAGAAAGTCCACCACCTGCGACGGCGGCACGCCGAGACGCTCGCCGGCGTTGGACTCGTCCACCCAGGTCTCCTCCACGGCCGCCGGCCCGCCGCGCCCGGGATTGAGCAAGGCCACCCCGGGGCCGATCAGCTGGTAGAAGTCCTTGTCGCCCGAGACGATCACCGCCTGCAGCCCGCGTCCCGCGGCCGTCGTGGCGAGGGTGGCGATCACGTCGTCCGCCTCGTAGCCGGGCACGGTGACGAGCGGCACCCGGAACGCCGCGAGCAGACTCCGGATCCGCTCCAGCGCCCGGTCGAAGTCGGCCTGGAGCTCCTCGTCCAGCTTTTCCCGGGTGGACTTGTAGTCGGGATAGCGCGCCTCGCGGAACGAGGTGCCGGCATCGTTGATCCAGGCCACGTAATCGGGGCGGTACTTCTCGCGCAGCCGGAGGAGAAAGTTGGCGACGCCCCATGCGGCGGAGGTGTTCTCCCCCTTGGAGGTGCGGAGGGGACGCGAGATCATCGCGAAGAAGGCGCGATAGATCAGTGCGTAGCCGTCGATGAGGAAGAGGCGGGGGGGCATCGCCTGCAGCGATCTAGTTCCGTCGGACCCGGGTCAGCACCCGCTCGTATTCCGAGCGCGAACCTGTAGTGAGGCGCAGCCGGCCGAAGCCGGTCTCGTCCACGAAGTACAGGTCCAGCCGGTAGGCCTCGTAGCTCCAGCGCACAACCCGGTTGCCGGTGCCCGGGGTATTCTCGATCGACTCGTCGGGGGGGCCCAGGGAGATGAACACCTCGCCGCGATCGGTGCGCCAGCCGGGCACGCCCTCGTCCTTGAAGCGCTGGTTGGCCCCGGTGATCCGGCTGAAGTACTGGTTGAGCGCCTCGTTCTCGGGGGTCGCCGGGTTGGGGTCGGTGGCGGCGTAGAACTCGCGCCAGAGGCGGCCCCGCTCCGACGGCGGCGCGCGCCGCAGGGCGCTGATCCGGTCGTCTTCCCCGAAGTACCGCAGCAGGTCCAGCATCTCGTCGAAGTTGGTGACCACCCAGGCCTGGGTGAAGGAGACCAGGGCGGACGTGCTCTTCTCGCTCGCGCCGCCGATCACCAGCCGCAGCTCGCCGAGCGACACGCTGTCGGGCGCGAGGCGGATCACCTGGCTCTCGACTTCCCTGCCCCCGCGGAACCTGAGCGAGTCGTGATAGATCGGCTTCTCCTGCTCGTCGAACACCTCGAAGGGCACTGTGGTCGGACCGGCAAAGGAGTAGCCCTCGATGTAGGCGAGCAGCGTATCGCTGCCGTAGCCGACCGCGCCGCGGGGGTTGAGCACCAGGTTGACCGGGTCGGCCCGGTTGCCCCGCCCCGTCGCCTGGTACACCAGGATCGGCGCGCTGGTCGTGGCGTGGCCCAGCTTGGGTGCGGTATAACTGCCGGTGGCGCTGCTCTCCGCCGTCGAGCCCGCGTCGCGGACCGTGACGGTGACCTTGTAGTCGCCGGGCACCAGGCGCACGATCTGCTGGAAGAGGACGCTCTCGTCGGCGCGCTGGGTTTCCTGGAAGGTTGCAACCCGAACCAGCTCTTCGCGCGCCAGATCCACCGATCGGGCGCCGTCGCGGGCGAACGAGAGGCTTACCCGGTAGCGAGCCACGAAGGTGTTGCCCTCGCGCTGGAAGGCGAACGCGCGGTTCTCCAGCGAGAGCCCCAGGACGGCCACCACGGAATCTCCGGTGCCGCCTGCGAACGCCACGCTGCCGACGAACGGCATCGGCTCGCCCGCGGCGAGGCGCCCGAGCCGTTGGTAGAATTGCTGGGCGTTGAGCAGCGCAGTGAGCGTCTCGGTGGGACGAGGCTGCGGCTCGGTGCCGACCCGCTTCCAGGTGCCGCATCCCAGAGCGGCGACCATGACCGGCGCGAGAACCAGCCGACGCATCAGTGTGAACCCCCAACGGGCGAGGTGGGCCCGCGCAATGCGCGGTGGGCGAAGGTTAGCCCCGGTCAAGGAGCAGCGTCAAGCAGCCAACTTGCTGCCCGGTGCGAGATTAACTAGCTTGGCGGATCGATGAGCGCCGACAACATGGTAGGTCGCACGGTCGCCGGGTACCACCTCGCGAAGTACATCGGCGAGGGCGGGACCGCGACCGTCTATCGAGCCGAGCACCCCGAGAAGGGATCGGCCGCGGTCAAGCTCCTGCGCCCGAGACTGGCGCAGGATCCGATCGCGGTCAAGCGCTTCCTGCGCGAGGCCGAATACGGCTCCCGGGTCACCCACCCCAACATCGTCCGTACCTACGACTACGGGCAGTCCGATGGCCTGCACTACCTGGCCCTCGAGTGGGCCCAGGGCGAGCCCCTGGAGGAGTTCGTCAACCGCTCGGGCAAGCTCGCTCCCGCGCTGGTCGCGACCATCGTGGAGCAGCTGGGCGGCGCCCTCGGCGCCGCGCACAAGGCCGGGATCATCCATCGTGACCTCAAGCCCGCCAACATCATGTACGATCCGGCCGAACAGCGGGCTCGACTGCTCGACTTCGGAATCGCACGGGACGCCGAGCTCAGCCCTGAGGAGCGGCTGACCCGCGCGGGTTTCTTCGTCGGCACGCTGCAGTACGTGGCTCCCGAAACGCTGAGCGGGGAGCTGGTGAACGAGCAGGCGGATGTCTACAGCCTGGCCACTATCGCCTACTATCTCCTGACGCAGGCCCACCCATTCGCCGGGAAAAGCCCAAGGGAGTTGTTTCAGCAACTACTCACCCAGGCCCCGATTCCGCTCAACCAAGCCGTCAAAGGACTTCGATTCTCCCCCCAGATCGAGGCCGCCGTCATGGGCGCCCTGGACCGAGACCTGAGCAAACGCTTCAAGACGGTGGACGATTTCGCCAAGGCGTTCTGCACCGCGGTCCGGTCCGAGCCCAAGCGGTCGGGGTTCCTTTCGTCGATATTCGGCAAGGGAAAGGAATGACCGACGCCGACCGGGAGCGGCTCCGCCGACTCCTGCTCGCGCGCTCGGTACGATTCGGAGACTTCACGCTCGCATCCGGGCGGCGCTCTTCCTATTACATAGACTGCCGCCCGAGCACCATGAGCGCCGAGGGCCTCACGCTCATCGGCCGGCTCGGCGTGCAGGCGATCCGCGGCCGGGGCTGGCGCCCACGGGCGGTGGGCGGCCTCACCATGGGCGCCGACCCGGTGGCCTACGCGATCGCCGCCGCGAGCTGGGGGAGCGACCTCGTAGTCGACGGGTTCAGCGTGCGGAAAGAGACGAAAGACCACGGAGCCGGGCGTTTGATTGAAGGGAACTTCAAGCCGGGCGACTCGGTCGTCGTGATCGAGGACGTGATCACCTCGGGAGGCTCGGCCCAGAAGGCGATCGAGGCAGTGGAAGCGGCCGGGGGAAGCGTGCTCGGCGTGCTGGCGGTGGTTGACCGCGGGGAAGGCGGCCGCGCGAAGCTCGAGTCGAAGGGCAGGGAAGTAGTAGCACTCATAACTTCCCACGACCTTGGCGTAGATCAACCCTGAGGCGCACCTAATGGACTTCGACAGCCAGGTGAAGATGTCCGTGTACCGTCACTTTGCCGACACCGGCGAGGCACCGTCCACGGTCGACGTCGCGGGGCGTCTGGGCTGTACCAGCGCCCAGGTCAGCGATGCCTTCACCCGGCTCCGACTCCAGCGGGTCCTCCTGCTCGAAGAGGACGGGGCGACCATCCGGATGGCGCCTCCCTTTTCCGGCGTGCCGACACCACATCGAGTGGAATCGGCAGGTCGGTGGTATTTCGCCAACTGTGCCTGGGATGCGCTCGGGATCCCGGCGGCGCTGCACCGGACTGCCGTCGTCTACTCCGAGTGCGGCCAGACCGGTGAGCCGCTGCGGCTTGAGGTGGGGGGTGCGGGGCCGGAGGCGAGCACCTGGCTCTTCCACTGCCTGGTGCCCGCCGCCCAGTGGTGGGTGGACCTGGTCTTCACCTGAAGCACGATGCTCTTCTTCCGGTCGGAAGAACGGGTCAGCGAATGGTGTGGCGAGCGAGGCGTCGATCCGCGCCCGCTGGTAACGGTGCCGCAGCTCTGGCAGCTCGCCAACGCCTGGTACAGCAGCCGTCTGGATGCGACCGCCCGGCGACCCGGCCCCGATGAGATCCGGGCGATCTTCGCGCGGATCGGGTTGGCGGACCCTTTCTGGGATCCGCAGGCGGACTCCTTCGCCGGACCGAGCTAGCGCAGTTGATGTTTCTCGAACCAGTGATGCGCGTACGGATCGTCGTTGAAGCGCGATACCTCGTGATAGCCTGCCGTCCGATAGAGCCGAATCGCTTCGGCCAGCGCCCGGTTGGTTTCCAGCCGTAGCGTATTCAGGCCCAAGGCACGGGCCTCGGCTTCCAATGCCTCCAGCATCCGTCGTCCGATGCCGAGCCCTCGGACATCGTCGGCCACCCACATCCGTTTGAGCGACCCGACACCGGGCTCGATCATTTTTACCGCGCCGCAGGCCACCGGCTCGCCGTCGATCGAGCCGACCAGGAACGCTCCGCTGGGCGGCACCAGGTCGCGATCCTCCGCCGGAAGGCTGGTCGTGGGGTCGAAACCCGCCTCGAACCGACGCCCCAGCTCCTCGAAATAGCGGTCCACGCAGCGTCTCGCGGTCTCGTCTGCGGGAGAGACCCGCTCGATCCGCAGACCGGCCAGGCGGAGGAGCCGGTGCACCTCGTCCATGGCGGCCACGAGGCGCGTCCGCTGAGTGACGGGAAGGGCTTCGAGGAGACCAGCCGCCGCCCGATCCGATCGCCGGTCCATCTCCCGCACCTCACGCCGCCCCGCCGTCGTCAGCTTCGCGGTGCGAACCCGCCGGTCGCCGGCGGCCTGCTCCACCCGGAGCAGGCCTTCGCGCTCGAGCGACGCCACCAGGCGGCTGGCGTATCCGGCGTCCAGGCCCAGGCGACGCCGGAGATCGCGCAGATCCGCTCCGTGCGAGCCGATCTCGTAGAGCACCCGAGAGGCGCCGAGAGGCCGGGCCCGCCCGAGGAAGTGATCGTCCAGGGCGCCGGCCCGCATGGTGACCATCCGGTTGAACCGGCGAACTCCCGCGATCTCGTCGGGGGTCATCCTTTGACTTTAGTCACATATCTTGCCGCTGTCCATGGTGGCCGCCGAGTCCCGAAGTCCCAAAGGGCCGACCAACGTCCCCTCCGGCTCGCGAATCCACCACGCGCCGGTGGCGCGACGCTCGACCGGGGTCGTGAACCGGTAGCGGTAGAGCCGCGCCCGGACCCATCGCGGAGGGGCGCTGGGGAAGGGATCGTGCCGGAGGAGGCGAAGCGTGGGCCGGTCGCCCTCCAGCAAACGTCGGAGGAGCGGCAGCAACCAGCCTTCGCCGTAGGCGGGGGCCAGTGCCACGAACCACATGAGCCAGTCCAGACGCAGGTGGAACGGCGCGATCTGCGGCGGCCGGCGTCGCGGATCGCCGGGCTTCCCATAGAACTCGTACTCCCGCCAGTCCTCCTCGCGAGGCCGCTCGGCCTCGGCACCCTCGAGCACGACCTCCTTTCGGCGGCGGGTGACGCTCCCGAACGCGCCATAGGTGTTCACCAGGTGCAGACGGTTGAAGCTGAAGTTCATGAGCTGATGGCGGCCGAGCAGATTGCGGACCGGCCAGTAGCTGAGAAGCACGACCAGCACGGTCACGGCGGTCGCGGCGCCCACGAACCAGGCGGGAGCGGCGAGCGGCACCGGCACGTCAGGCGCGAGACGATTCACGAAGCCGTCGGGGACCGCCGAGGCCGCGACCACGAGGGTGACGAGATTCAGGAAGGCGTAGTTGCCGCTCAGCATGAGATACGCCTGGGTCACGATCATCATCAGCGCGGCGATGCCGGCCACCGGCTGGGGCAGGAAGAGCGCCACCGGCGCGGCCAGCTGCGCAACGTAGTTGCCGAGGACCTCGAGTCGATGGAAGGAGCGGGGCAGCCGATGGGCGTACCAGCTGAGCGGGTTCGGCATCGGCTGGGTTTCGTGGTGGTAATCGAGACAGGTGAGATCCCGCCAGCACCGGTCGCCCCGGAGCTTGATCAGTCCCGCGCCGAGCTCCACCCGCACGGCGAGCCAGCGGAAGAGGAGGAGAATCGGAAGGGGCGGAGGCGTGCGGGCGTTGCCCAGAAAGACCGCGAGGAACCCCGCCTCGAGCAGGAGACTTTCCCAGCCGAACGAGTAGAAGCGCTGCCCCACGTTGACAATGGAGAGATAGAGCGCCCAGAGGAGCAGCCAGACCAGCACCGGGACCCAGAGGGGCCCCTGGGCGGGAAGTCCGACCACCGTCGCCCCGGCGAGGACAGCGCCGGTCCAGCCGACCAGCCGGAGTCCACGATCCGAGTAGCCCAGGTGGAAGAGGCTCGGTGACTCCCGGAAGCTGGTCTGCGCGAGGTACCGGGGAACGGGAAGCAGCCCGCGCTCGCCCAGCAGCGCCGGGAACTGGTGGAGCGCGTTCGCGAAGGCGAGCAGGTACACGAGGCCAAGCCCGCGCTCGAGCACCATCCGGGCGAACCAGTAATCCGGCGCCGCGAACCAGTCCATGAAGAGGATTTAGCCCAGGAGACCGGGAGGAGAAAGGCCGCCCGACACAGCGGCTGCAGCGCGGCGCCCCACTGCAGGTCGGCACTCATGGCAATCGGGTCAGCGCCAGGCTGTCGCTGCCGGTGGTAGTGACCGGGGAAGGGAACGCCGGCGCCATGCGGGTCTGGGTCGTGCTCCCCGCCCGCCACGCCGTCAGCGGGCACGCGTCACCCGCGAGGTAGGTGTATTCGGTTCTGCCGGTTCCCGACGCGGCGATGGTCATCTGCTCGGGACCCGCCGGGATCGTCCCGCTTCGGCTGCCGCTCCATGCGGCCGCGAGCACCCGGCGCTCTTTTCCCGCGGACCGGTCGACCCTCGGCGGGGCATAGGTCGAGATCACCCGTTCGGAGCCGGTCTCGCCGTTCTGGCTGGTGGCCCACGCCGTCGTGTCCACCCGCTCGCCTGCCTTGCCGTCGGCGCTCCCCCAATGAGCGAAGAGGAAGCGGGTGAAACGGTCGAGCGCCCGCGTGCCGGGCACCAGCCTGGGCGAGGTCAGTGCCACGACCTCGCCGTCGGGACCGACGTCGCCCGACCACCGGCTTCCCGCACCACCCTCGGCGTCCGGCAAGGGGCTGCCGTCCGCGCGGGTGACCGCGAGGGAGTCGAGGGAGAGCTCCAGATGTCGGGAGGATGCCGAGTCGGTGAGCCGCACGGTCAGCACCCCCTGCGAGCGGAACGGGATGGGCTCGTGGCTGAGATTGTGATGCATCACCTGGATCCGGGTGACGTCGCCCCGGTAATCCATACGGTAGCGACAGGTGACCGGTGCCCGCGCAGGAGCGGCGGGCGCGAGCGCGGCGGCGGCCAGCACGACGGGGGCGAGGCGCATAGGCGTCTCCGGTGGCAGAATGGTGCAGATCGGAACGGTGGAAGCCCATACGAGCCACAGAGGGAGGATGATTCAGCGGGTATATTGCCGCACCATGAGCGTCGCGCGGCGTGACCCCGACGCGGTCGTCATCGGGTCGGGGCCCAACGGCCTGGTGGCCGCCTGCGTGCTCGCCGGGGCAGGGATGGATGTTCTGGTGCTGGAGGCGCATTCGGAGCGCGCCGGCGGCGCCGTCGGCAGTGAGGCCGCGACCCGGCCCGGCTACGTGCACGACGTCGGGGCCGCATTCTTTCCCTGGGGCGCACTCAGCCCCGCCTTCCAGGCGCTGCCGCTCGAGCGCCATGGTCTCCACTGGCGCTGGGCTCCGATCCAAAGCTGTCATCCGGCTCCTGACGGGAGTGTGGCGTCGATCGTCCGTGAGCCCGACCGCCATGACGCGGCGTTCGGCGGCGATTCCCGCGACGCGGAGCGTTGGCGCCGCGTCGCGGCGTGGTACCGCGGCATCGAGCCGGACGTCATCGGCCTGCTGATGGGTCCCTTTCCCTCACTTACACCGCTCCGCCGCCTCGGCGCGGCACACGCAGCCCGCCTGGGCCGGATCTTCACGTCGAGCGGGCGAGGGCTCGCCGAGCGCTGGTTCCGCAGCGCGGAGGCCCGGCGGGTGTTGCCGTCGCTGGCGCTCCACGCCGACGTCGGGCCGGACGACCGGTTCGGCGCGGGCCTGGGATTCATGCTGGCCATGACCGCGACAACGGGGGGCTACGCCGTGCCCGAAGGCGGTGCGCGTGCCATCGCCGGCGCGCTGGTCGGGTGCCTGCGGGAGCGGGGCGGCGAAGTCCGGCTGGGCGCCCGGGTCGAGCGCGTGAGGGTCCGCCAGGGCCGGGCGGTGGCGGTCCAGCTGGCGGGCGGGGAGGAGATCGCGGCGCGGGTCATCCTGGCCGACACCGACGTCGCGTCGCTGCTGCTCGACCTCGCGCGGGACGCCGAGCTGCCGCGGTGGCTCACGCGCTTTCTCCGGCGGTACCCGCGGGGGTGGGGCACGTTCAAGGTGGACTGGGCGCTCGACGGTCCGGTCCCCTGGTCCGCCGACGCCGCGCGGCGGAGCGCCGTGGTGCACGTCGGCGACAGCCTCGACGACCTCGCGCGCTTCACCCGCGAGGTACGGGACGGCCGGATCCCCGAGCGTCCCTACCTGGTGATCGGCCAGCAGAGCGTGGCCGATCCGAGCCGCGCGCCCGCGGGAGGGCACACCCTCTGGGCCTACACCCGCGTGCCATCGAAGCCGGAGGGTGGCTGGGCGGCTCGCGCCGAGGGACTCGCGGACGCGATCGACGCGAGGATCGAGGAGCTGGCTCCCGGATTCCGCGCGCGGATCCTGGCCCGGCGGATCGTTTCGCCGGACCGGCTCGAGGCCATGGACGCGAACCTGGTCGGCGGCGACCTGGGGGGCGGGTCCAATGCCTGGGACCGGCAGCTGATGTTCCGGCCGGTGTTTCCGTGGTTCCGTTACCGCCTGCCGGTGGACCGGCTCTATCTCTGCTCCAGCTACGCACATCCCGGTGCCGGGGTGCACGGCATGTGCGGGTTCAACGCCGCCCACCGGGTGGTGAAAGACCTGGGCTGAAGCCGGTGACCTTGTCAAACCGGTCCGCGCCGGGCCATATCTTGGATATGCGGTATTCGAAGGCCTGGGTCTCGCTCTGGATCGTGCTCGCCGTCGGGCTGCACGCGGTCCCCATCGTCCTTCGCCAGCGTCAGAACCAGACCACCTGGCCCTGGCTGACCTGGGCGATGTACAAGGACTCACGGCCCGCCGGACCGATCGTGGGCGAGCGCCGTCGTCTGTCCGGTATCACGGAGACAGGGCGGCCGGTCACCATCGACGAGGATTCCGTCGGCCTCAGCAAGTTTGTGGTCAACCGGGTCTTCGTCCGGCCCTGGCTCCTGGGAGACACCACCGCCGCACCCCGCCTCTTCGCGCAACTCAACCAGCGGCGCCGCGACCCCCTGGTCGAGATCCGCCTGTCGGTCGAGACCTACACGGTGACCGACAGCGGCACGGCGGTGCGGAAGCAGACGCTGAGCTACGAACCCGACGTGACCGGCGCGCGGTGAAGATCCCGTCGCTCCAGGAGCTGGCGGAGTGGTGGGACCGCTACTGGTTCACCCCGGCTCCAACGGTCAACCTGGCGCTCGCACGGGTCCTCGCGGTCGCGGCACAAGTCTTCTGGTTGTTTCCCTCGCTCGACGAGCAGCTCGTCCGACTGCAATCGAACCCCCATTTCATCCATCCCCAGTTCCTGATCCGGCTCGTCGCCACCGTCTTCCCCCGGGAGACCTGGTTCACCCCCCAGGCGATCACGGTCGTCTGGTGGAGCATCAAGGCGCTCGGCGTGCTGTCGCTGGTCGGGCTCTTCACCCGGGTGGTGATGCCGTTGTTCGCGCTGGGAAGCTGGTTCCTCGTGGCGCACCGATTCTCCTACGGCGACGTGCACCACTCCGAGGCGATGTTCGCGTTCTTCCTGCTCTCGTTGTCGCTGTCGCCCTGCGGCGAGGACCTCTCGCTGGACGCCTGGCGGAAGCGGCGCGCGGGCGGGGCCCCCGCCCAGGTGTCCCCGCTGGCCCGCTGGCCCTTCGCGCTGGCGCACCTGCTCCTGGCGATGGCGTATCTCTCGACCGGACTCACGAAGGTGGTGTTCGGCGGGCTCCGATGGATGAACGGCTACACCCTGCAGAGCCGCACCCTGCAGGATGCCCTGGGCCGCGACATCCCGCTGGGCATCTGGGTCGCACAGCAGCACACCCTCTCGATACTGCTCTCGGTCGGCACCATCATCTTCGAGCTGGGGTTCGTGGCCTCCCTCTTCCTGCCCCGGTGGAGAACGGCGTTCTTCGCCGCGGCGCTGGCCTTCCACGTGGGGCTGCACCTGGTGGGGGGCCACGGGTTCTTCGGCCACCTGACCGTCGTGCTGATCCTGCTCATCTGCTACGACACGCCCTGGCTCCGCCCCCAGCCCCGGCTGGCGCCCGCATGAGCGAGCCGACCGCGCCCCAGCGGATGGTCCGCGACCAGGAAGGGCACAACACGGCATGCTGGCCGGTTCCGGCCGAGGATCTCATCACCCCGGCGGACCGCTTCTTCACCCGGAGCCACGCGGCGACCCCGTGCATCGACCCCGCGGCGTGGAGGCTCGAGGTCGGCGGGATGGTCGAGCGGCCGCGGCAATTCTCCCTGGAGGAGCTGGTCGGGTCGTTTCCCCGGCGCGAGGTCGCGGCCACGCTGGTCTGCGCCGGCCTGCGGCGAGACGAGTTCCTCGCCTTCGGACCGCTTCCGGGCGAGCTCCCCTGGGGGCCGGAGCCGGTCAGCACCGGCCGCTGGAGCGGAGTCGCCCTGGCGGACCTGCTTCGAGCCGTCGGAGCGTCGCCCGAGGCGCGACACGTCCAGATGGTCGGGCTGGACCAGGTGGAACGCCACGGCCATCGGTTCGGCTTCGGCGGCTCGATGGATCTGACCAAGGCGATGAGCGGCGAGGTGCTGCTCGCGACCGAGCTGAACGGCGCTCCGCTCCCCCCGCCGCACGGCTTTCCGGTCCGCGCCCTGGTTCCCGGCTGGATCGGGGCCCGAAGCGTGAAATGGCTGGGACGAATCGAGGTCACCACCGAGCCGTCGCCCAACTATTTCCAGACCAAGGCGTACCGGATGGCGCGCGAGGTGAATCACGCCGACCCGCGCGACGTCTCCGGCGGCACGGCGCTGACCGAGGTGCCCCTCAACACGGTGATTCTGGCGCCGGCCACGGGCGCCGTCCTGGCGGCGGGCCGGCATCGGGTCCGGGGCTGGGCCATGGGTGCCGGAGGGGGACCCCTGGCGCGAGTGGAGCTGTCGCTGGATGGTGGGCGGAGCTGGCGCGAGACCCGTCGCGTCGGCCAGGGGGAGCGCTGGGCCTGGACGTTCTGGGAGGCGGAGGTGGAGCTCCCGCCCGGGGCGCATACCTTGATGGCCCGGGCCGTGGGCGCCGACGGCGAGACCCAGCCCCCCTCGCCTCAGGAGACCTGGAACGTGAAGGGCTACGGGAACAACGCCTGGTACCGGGTGACGCTCCGGGCCGAGTAGGTGGCCGGGCTGTCGAATCGCGGACCCTCCGAACGACTATCTCCCGTCCACCACCACGTCCGCACCCACCGGGAGGAGCCCGTGAGGTACCTCTGCCTGATCTACGATGACGAATCCACCGTGAGCGCCATGCCGCCGGGCGCCTCCGACGCCTTCATGCAGGAGTACTTCAGCTTCACCGACGCGATCCGGAAGAGCGGGCACTACCTGGGCGGCGAGGCGCTGCAGCCGGTCAGCACGGCCACGACCGTGCGGGTCCGGAACGGACGGACCGCGACGACCGACGGTCCGTTTGCCGAGACCAAGGAGCAGCTCGGCGGGTTCTACCTGATCGAGGCCCGCGATCTGAACGACGCGATCCAGGTGGCCGCCCGCATTCCGTCGGCGCGGATGGGCAGCGTCGAGGTCCGACCGATCATGGAGTTCGACCGACCCTAGCGGAGGCGCATGACCCAGGACGAGGCCCGGGCGCGGGAGGTGGTGGAGGCGGTCTACCGGTCGGACTCCCGGCGGGTGCTGGCCACCCTCATCCGCCTGCTCGGCGACTTCGACCTGGCCGAGGAGGCGATGCACGAGGCCTTCGCGACCGCGGTGCTCCGCTGGCCCAGCGACGGCGTGCCGGACAACCCGCGGGCGTGGCTGGTCTCCGCGGGACGGTTCAAGGCGATCGACGGGATCCGGCGGCGGGCCCGCTTCGACGCCTCGCTGCACCGGCTGGTGGAGCAGTTCGACCGGGAGGAGGCCGGGCCGTCCGTCGGCGACGACGACACGGTCGAGGACGACCAGCTCCGGCTCATCTTCACCTGCTGTCATCCGGCCCTGCCGCCCGAGGGCCAGATCGCGCTCACCCTGCGCGAAGTCTGCGGCCTCACCACCGAGGAGATCGCCCGGGCGTTCCTGGCGCCCGCGCCAACGGTGGCGCAGCGGATCGTGCGGGCCAAGTCGAAGATTCGCGACGCCCGCATTCCCTACCAGATCCCGGCCCGCGCGGAGCTGTCCGATCGACTCGACGCGGTGCTCCGGGTAGTGTACCTGGTGTTCAACGAGGGATATTCGGCCTCCGCCGGCGCCTCGGTGACCCGGCACGACCTGTCGGCGGAAGCGATCCGGCTGGGCCGGCTGGTGGTGGAGCTGCTGCCCGAGCCCGAGGCCATCGGCCTCCTGGCGCTCATGCTGCTGCATGAATCCCGGCGGGACACCCGCACCTCACCCGAGGGCGATCTCGTGCTCCTCGCCGACCAGGACCGGAGCCGCTGGGATCGAGCGCGGATCGCGGAAGGCTCGGCGCTGGTGCAGCGAGCGCTGGCGTCGCGGCGCTTCGGGCCCTACACCCTGCAGGCGGCCATCGCCGCGGTGCACGCCGAGGCGCCCGCGGCAGAGGACACCGACTGGGGACAGATCGTGGGGCTGTACGAGGTGCTGTTGCGGGTCGAGCCGTCGCCGGTGGTGGAGCTCAACCGCGCGGCCGCCGTGGCCATGCGGGACGGCCCGGCCGCGGGGCTGGCGCTGGTGGACGCGATCCTGGCCCGGGGCGACCTGGGGCAGTACTACCTGGCCCATTCGGCGCGGGCCGATCTGTGCCGGCGGCTGGGTCAGACCGAGGAGGCTCGAGCGTCCTATCGGCGGGCGCTGGAGCTGACCCGGCAGGAGCCGGAGCGGAGGTTTCTGGAACGGCGGCTGCGGGAGCTGGGGAGCGAGCCGGTCAGTCGGGGTTGAACACCGGAGTGCCGCCCGGCGGGGTGACATTGCGCGACGCGCCGCTGGCCACGGAGCGCGCCAGCAGCCCCGCGAAGTCGGGCGCCGGCACCTCCCACTCCTCCCGCCGGCAGCTCACGACGCGGCTTTCGCGGTCGCTCATCATCTCGAGCGTGACGTGGGTGTCGGCCTCGTGCCGCCGGACTTCGTGACGCGGCCGGACGAACCAGACCCGCCGATCGGCAGCGATGAACATCCGTTCTCTCATCGGACCTCCGGAGCCGGGACACCGGGCCCCGATTGACTATCCCGCCCGAACCGCGGAGCGTCAACTCCCAAGAGTTCGACGCTGTCGCGGAGCACGACGGGCGGATGCAGCCGTTGTCAGTCCACCCTGACGGCAGGGCCCGATTCCGGTTACTCTTGGTGTCTCCACTGCATCGGATTTCATGTGAACACCGGCCCTACTGCCGAGCGCGAGATCGTGCTCGTGGTTGACGATGAGCCGACCGTCCGCCGCCTCGCGCGCCGGGTCTTGCTCGAGGATGGCTTCGAGGTGATCGAGGCCGCCGACGGCGCGGAAGCGCTGGACCTGGTGGATGGCTCCGCCGACCCGCTCCGGGTCGTCGTCTCCGATATCGTGATGCCGAAGCTCAATGGCGTACAGCTGCTGCAGCGGCTCTCGATCACCCATCCCGAGCTGCCGGTGATCCTGATGTCCGGCTACGCCGGCCCGGAGCTCGCGGAGCGCGGCATTCAGGCCCCGTGCTCTTTGCTCGTCAAGCCGTTCAAGCCCGAAGAGCTGGTGGCCGAGGTGCGCCGCTGCATCCGGGGCCAGCCGAGGTGAGGGTGACACTGCCTTTCTGATCGCCTCGTCGGGAGGCCGACCCTCGACACGGATCGTTCATGAGTCTGGTCGGCCTGCCGCTTCTCCCCGGTCTCCTGTTCCTCCTCCTCAGCAAATCGCCGATCGCACCTTTTCCTCCGGCGATGTTCCGGGGCGACCCGGCGCACACCGGCGTCGCGGCCGGAACCCTGTTCGACGGCCAGGGCGGGGTGCGCTGGCGGGCTCGTGATCGCGGCTAGCAGCGGGGGCCGGATCTTTGCGGTCGCCGAAGGCACCGGGCGTCTCCGCTGCTCGGTGACCACCCGTACCATCTCTTTCCGGCCGGGAAGTGGGACTTGCGGGCGTCCTCGCCGGCGGTAGCGTCACCGACGTCCCCTTCTAGCGCGAGATGGCGCAGTGGGAGGGTGAGGTCGCGCGGGGCCGGCGGATGGCGCTGCGGGCCGCTGCAGATCGACGAGGGCGGCTACGTCGACCTCGACCTTACCGCCGAGGGAACCTGGCGGCTGGAGCCGCAGCTCTGAGAGGAGTCATGGTGGAGGGGATCGCGAGGCTGGATCCGTGCACCCTGGAAGGCCGGCTGGTCCGGCTCGAGCCCATGCGCTCGGGTCATCTCGACGCGCTGTGCGCGGCGGGGCTCGATCCCGACCTCTGGCGGCTGACCGTCACCCGAATCGCCACCGCCGACGACATGCGTCGCTACATCGACGCGGCGCTCGCCGAGCAGCGGGAAGGCACGGCGTTGCCCTTCGTCACCGTCTGGCGCGCCAGCGGCCAGGTCATCGGCAGCACCCGGTTCGCCAACGCCGCGCTGCCCCACCGCCGGGTGGAGATCGGCTGGACTTGGCTGGCCCGACCGTGGCAGCGCAGCGGCGCCAACGCCGAGGCGAAGTATCTGATGCTGCGGCACGCGTTCGAGACCTGGGGTATGGTCCGGCTCGAGCTCAAGACCAGCACGCTCAATCAGCAGTCTCGAGGCGCCATGAAGAAGCTCGGCGCGGTCGAGGAAGGGGTGCTGCGGCGGCACATGATCAACGAGGACGGATCGCCGAGGGACTCGGTGTTCTATTCGATTCTGGCCAACGAGTGGCCCCGGGTGAAGGCGGGACTGGAGGAGCGCCTCAGGGAGCGCTAGCCCTGACCGCGGACCCCCCGCCACGCGCGCTCGACCAGCACCCGCACGATGGCCCGCCACTCGTCCCGGTGGGCCTCGGGATCGTCCGCCGGAAAGCGGGTCCGGAAATCCTCCAGCGTCACCGAGTCCTGGACCTGCTCCAGCGTGAATCCGCGGCGCGCGACTGAATCGACCCGCGCGGTGACCGTCTCCATCATCTCCCGGACGAGTCGCGTGTAGCGATGGTCGCGCATGACCGGACCGTGACCGGGGACCAGCACGGCGACGGGCATCGCCTCCAGGTCGCGCAGGACGCCGGCCCAGGGTACCGGCCAGGACGCGCCGGTATACGGGTAGGGGTCCTCGACCAGGATATCCCCGCTGAACAGGACCCGATCCTGGGGAAGCCAGATGGTGACGTCGTGGGGACTGTTGGCCTTGCCCCGGTCACGCAGCTCGAGGACCCGACGGCCGAGGGGCAGCGTGAGCTCGCCGTCGAAGAGGAGATCCGGGGTGACCACCTTGAGCGTCTTGAGCTCCTCGAGCTCGGCGCGGCGCTGCCGGATGTGCCCCTGGTGCATCGTGCGCTCGTCGGGCGTCAGGGCCCGTCCAGTGCTGTCCGCGCCGCGTGCCACGTCTTCTTCCATTCGCGCCAGCCCGGCACGCTTGGTCGAGCTGGGCTGGCTGGACATCCTCGACCACCAGGTCCCGTTCAGCTCGATGAAGCGGGCATTGTCCCGCTGGCTCACGATGGCGACGTCGGGGAAGGCCTCCCGATATGCGATTCCGCCGTTGTTGTGATCGAAGTGCCAGTGGGTGTAGATGAGATACCGGACCGGCTTGGGCGTGACCCGCCGGATGAGCGCGATGTCGGCGCGGGCGCGCGACGGGAGATAGGTGGCGTCGATCACGGCCACCGCGTCCTGGCCCACGATCACGCCGGTGTTGCCGTGCGGCCATTCGTCGGTCGCATTGTCGTGGATGATGACGTAAACGCCGTCGGCGACCCGTTCCATGCGGGCGCCGTCGTCGCGGACCTGGGCCTGGAGGGGGGCGGCCAGGAAACCGCCCAGCAGCAGGAACCGCAGCAGAGGGGTGCGCATGGGTCAAGGCTACGTCACGACGCGCGTCTCCGATTGGACATTTCGGCCTCGGCCCGACGCTCCCGGTCTACCGCCGCCGGTGCCATCCCGCACAGGGCCTGCGACTCCCGCACCAGGTGCGACTGGTCGCAGAAGCCGGCGTCGGCCGCGATCCGGGCCCACTGCGGCGTCACCGCCCGATCGGCGTCGGTCACGGCCGCGAGGAAGCGGAGCGTCCTGGCGTAGCCCTTGAGCGAGACGCCCGCGCGACGCCGGACCGAGCGGCGGAGATGGCGAGCCGACGCGCCGACCCGGACGGCCAC
>DATCWW010000062.1:0-11411 GCA_036566145.1 Gemmatimonadales bacterium | reverse complement strand
CGCCCACGCGGCCCGGTCGAGCGCGCGGCAGGAGGTCGCGGCGCTCGAGGCGCAGGTGGCGTCGATCGACGACAAGCTCGCCCGGAGCCGGGTCCGGAGCCCGCTCGGCGGCACGGTGCTGGCCCGCTACGTGGAAGCCGGGGAGTTCGTGCAGGCCGGCCAGCCTCTGTTCAAGCTCGCCGCCCTCGACTCGCTCACCTTCCGGGCCTACGTGAGCAACGCCCAACTGACGCAGCTGAAGCTGGGACAGGAGGTGACCGTCGGCGTGGATCGGGCGGACAGCATCGCCACCATGCCGGGCAGGGTGACCTGGATCGCCTCCGGGGCCGAGTTCACGCCCACGCCGATCCAGACCCGGGACGAGCGGGCGGACCAGGTCTACGCGGTGAAGATCACGGTGGCCAATCCCGACGGCCGGCTTCGGATCGGCATGCCGGGCGAGCTCACCATCCCGCAGGGCCGGGCGAATGACTGAGGCGCTCGCGGTCGAGGCGCGCGGGCTGGTGCGGCGCTTCGGCGACGACGCGGCGCTTCGCGAAGTGTCGTTCGAGGTGCGGCCGGGCGAGCTGTATGGGGTGATCGGGCCCGACGGGGCAGGGAAGACGACGCTCTTCCGGATCCTGGTGACCCTGCTCCTGCCCGACGCGGGGAGCGCGCTGGTGCTCGGGCGGGACGTGGTCAAGGACCTCTGGGAGCTTCGCACCCGGATCGGCTACATGCCGGGGCGGTTCTCGCTCTACCCCGATCTGAGCGTGCTGGAGAACCTCACCTTCTTCGCCTCGCTGTTCGACACGACGGTCGCCGAGGCGCGCGACACCATCGCCCCGATCTGGGTCCAGCTCGAGCGCTTCTCGGCACGCCGCGCGGGCGCGCTCTCCGGCGGCATGAAGCAGAAGCTGGCCCTCTGCTGCGCCCTGGTGCACCGGCCCGAGATCCTGTTCCTGGACGAGCCGACCACGGGCGTGGATGCGGTCTCCCGCAAGGAGTTCTGGGACCTGCTCGCCCGGCTTCGGGACGACGGGCTCCCGATCGTGGTCTCCACCCCCTACATGGACGAGGCGGTCCGCTGCGACCGGGTGAGCCTGATGCAGGGGGGACGGCTGCTGGTGACCGACCGTCCCGCGGCGATCGGGCGCGCCTACCCGCGGCCGATCCTCGCGGTGCGTGGCCCGGACACGCTGGGCCTGCTCGGCGCCCTCCGGGCTTTCCCGCACGCGGCGGCGGTGTGGCCGTTCGGCGAGTCGCTCCACTACACCGACCGCCGGGCGGATGTCTCCCACGAGACGGTCGCCGCCGAGCTGGGCGAGCAGGTCCGCCGGGCCGGGCTCGCCGGCGTGAGCATCATGCCGATCGAGGCCGGGATCGAGGATGCCTTCATGTGGTACATGGCTCAGGAGCAGGCCGCGTGACCGGATACGCGATCGACGCGCGGGGGCTTACCCGCCGGTTCGGCGGCTTCACCGCGGTGGACGCGATCACCTTCCAGGTCGAGCCGGGTGAGGTGTTCGGGTTCCTCGGCGCCAACGGGGCGGGCAAGACCACCGCGATCCGGATGCTGATCGGGGTGCTGCAGCCCACCGCCGGCTCCGCCACGGTGGCCGGCTTCGACCTCGCCACCCAGGGCGAGCAGGTCCGTCGGCGCATCGGGTACATGAGCCAGAAGTTCTCGCTCTACGAGGACCTCACCGTGCGGGAGAACATCACCCTCTACGGCGGCATCTATGGGGTGAGCGACCGCGACATCGTCACCCGCACCGGGGACATTCTCTCCCGGATCGGGCTGGAGCACGCGGGCGACGACCTGGTGCGGGAGATCCCCCTCGGCTGGAAGCAGCAGCTCGCCTTCTGCGTGGCGCTGCTGCACCGGCCGGCCGTGGTGTTTCTGGACGAGCCGACCGGCGGGGTGGATCCGATCACCCGACGGCGCTTCTGGGAGCTGATCTACGAGGCAGGAGCGGGGGGCACCAGCGTGCTGGTCACCACCCACTATCTGGACGAGGCGGAGTACTGCCGGCGGATCTCGATCATGGTGAACGGGGCCATCGCGGCCATGGGGACCCCGGCCGAGGTGCGGCGCGCGGTGGGGGCGGACACGCTCGACGAGGTCTTCCTCCGGCTCACCCGGCCGGGCACGAGCGACGCCGCGTGAGGGCCTTCCTCGGCTTCGTGCGGAAGGAGACGCTGCACCTCCTGCGCGATCGCCAGACCCTGGCGATCCTGATCCTGTTCCCGGTGGTACAGGTGCTGATCTTCGGCTTCGCCGTGCGGACCGACGTGCGGGACATCGCCATCGCCATCGTGGATCCGACGCCGGACGTGGCCACGCTCGAGCTGCGGGAGCGGGTCGCCGCCTCGGACCGCTTCACCGTCACCCAGGTGCTGCCCAGCGCGGCGCCGCTCGAGGCGGCGTTCCGGCGCGGCACCGTCCGACAGGCGCTGGTGCTGCCCGACGAAGTCGAGCGCCGGCTGGGCCGGGGCGACTCGCTGCCGCTCCAGCTCCTGACCGACGGCAGCGATCCCAACACCGCCGGCATCATGATGGCATATGCCACGGCCATCGTGGACCGGTGGTATCGGGACCAGGCGCCCGGGGCCGGCGGGCTCAGGATCGAGCCGCAGGCCCGCATGCGCTACAACCCGACGCTGGAGAGCGCCCACCTCTTCGTGCCCGGGCTGCTGGCCTTCGTGCTCACGATCGTCTCGGCGCTGATGACGGCGATCTCCATCGCGCGCGAGAAGGAGACCGGCACGATGGAGATGCTGCTGGTGTCGCCCATCCGGCCCAAGGCCATCGTGGTCGGCAAGGTGATTCCCTACATCGTGCTGGGCTTCGTGAGCGTCGTGCTGGTGCTGGTGGCGGCGCGGCTGGTGTTCGCGGTGCCGCTCCGGGGCAGCCTGGTGCTGCTCCTGTTGGAGAGCGGTCTCTACATCGTGACCGCGCTCGCGCTGGGTGTCGTGATCTCCACCAAGGCACCGAACCAGCGGACCGCCATGCTCGCGGCGCTGGCGGGGCTCATGATGCCGACCCTGCTGTTGTCCGGATTCATCTTTCCGCTCGACTCCCTGCCGAAGGTGCTGCAATGGCTCTCGTACGTGGTGCCGGCGCGATGGTTCCTCACCATCGTGCGGGGCATCATGCTCAAGGGCGCCGGCCTGGACACGCTGTGGCAGGAGACGGTGATTCTGGTCGGGATGACGGTGTTCCTCCTCACGAAGGGATCGCGCGGCCTCGCGATCCGGCTGGGCTGAGCGGTGCGCACCGTCTTCTTCCTGGTGCGGAAGGAGTTCCTCCAGATCTTCCGCGACCGGACCACGGTCTTCCAGATCTTCATGATCCCGGTAGTGCAGCTCCTGGTGCTGGCCAACGCCGCGACCTTCGACGTGAAGCGGGTGGCGATGCTGGTGGTGGACGAGGACCGGACCACCGTGTCGAGCGGTCTGGTGCAGCGCTTCCAGGCCGGCAAGCAGTTCCGCGTCGTCCGCTACGAGGCGACCGATGCCGACGTGGACCACGCCCTGCTCGACCGCGAGGTGACGGCCGTGCTGCACATACCCCGCCGGTTCGAGGAGGATCTCGTCCGCCGGGGCCGGGCGCCGGTGCAGCTGGTCCTCAACGCC
Source organism: Gemmatimonadales bacterium (assembly GCA_036566145.1). Lineage (GTDB taxonomy): Bacteria > Gemmatimonadota > Gemmatimonadetes > Gemmatimonadales > GWC2-71-9 > CAVVWJ01. Next base: position 7,793 of record DATCWW010000062.1, on the reverse strand, counting down.
GAGGAGGGGGCGACCGCGGGCATCGTGCAGGGCTATGCCAACGCGATCCTGTCGGGCTACGCCGCGGAATTGGACCGCACGCTCCCGACGGGCCGGAGGCCGTCTCCCCGGGTCGCGCCGCTCGACCTCAGGACCCAGCGCTGGTACAACCCGACCCGGAATTACAAGCACTGGATGGTGCCGGCGCTCATGGTGTCGCTCACCACGATCATCGGGCTCCTCCTCACCGCGCAGAACATCACCCGGGAGAACGAGCTGGGGACGCTCGAGCAGCTCAACGTGACGCCGATGACCAAGGTCCAGTTCATCGCCGCGAAGCTGATCCCGTTCTGGATTCTGTCGATGGTGATCTTCAGCCTGGGACTCGCCATCGGGAAGCTGGTGTTCGGGATCCCGATGGTGGGGAACCTGTTGCTGGTCTACCTGGCGGCGGGCGTGTATCTCATCGTGGTGCTGGGGATCGGGCTCGCCATTTCGACGGTGACCCGGACCCAGCAGCAGGCGATGTTCGTCGCCTTCTTCGTGATGCTCATCTTTCTGCTGATGAGCGGCCTGTTCACGCCGGTCGATTCGATGCCCGACTGGGCCCAGCGGGTGGCGGAGGCGAACCCGGTCAAGCATTTCGTGAGCATCATGCGGGCGGTGCTCATGCGCGGGGCCGGGCTCGAGACGGTGGGGCCGCCGATCGTGGGGTTGGGGATGGCGGGGGTGGTGGTGCTGGCGCTGGCGGTGCTGCGGTATCGGAAATCGGTGGCGTAGCCCTGACCCGGCGCTCCGTATGCGCGCGACGGGGGCCGCCTCGCTCGCAGCGGCCCGCACTGCCATCTTTTCGAACATGCCAAATCCCGAACCTGCCCAGCCAGACGCCGACGCCGCGTTGGCGCGCGCCACGTATGCGAAGGTGACCCGCCGCCTCCTCCCGTTCCTCTTCCTCCTCTACATCGTCTGCTTCCTCGATCGGGTGAACATCGGCTTCGCCGCGCTGCAGATGAACCGGGAGCTGGGATTCAGCCCGGCGATGTACGGCTTCGGCGCCGGCATCTTCTTCCTCGGGTACGTGCTCTGCGAGATCCCCAGCAACCTCATCCTCGCCCGCGTCGGCGCGCGCACCTGGATCGCGCGGATCATGGTGAGCTGGGGGCTGATCGCCTGCGCGATGATGTTCATCCGCGGGCCGGTGAGCCTGGTCGGCCTCCGCTTCCTGCTCGGCGCGGCGGAGGCCGGCTTCTTCCCCGGGATGATCTACTACCTGACCCTGTGGTATCCGGAGGCGGAGCGGGCGCGCGCCGTCGCCCGCTTCATGCTGGCGATCCCGCTCTCGGGCGTCGTCGGCGGACCGGTATCCGGCGCGCTGCTCGAGCTGCACGGCGCGGCGGGGCTCTCCGGCTGGCAATGGCTCTTTCTCCTCGAGGGAATTCCTGCGGTCCTGCTCGGCCTGGTCGTGTACCGGGTGCTGCCCGACGGGCCCGAGGACGCCCGCTGGCTCACGCCGGCCGAGCGGCAGGCGCTCGCCACGGTGCTGAGAGCGGAGCGGGACGAGCGTGAGCGCCGCCATGGCTATTCCGTGCGCGCGATGCTGCGGACCCCGACCGTGTGGCACCTGGCGGTACTGCTCCTCCTGGCCAACGCCTTCGGCGTCTACGTGCTGGGGCTCTGGCTGCCGCAGATCGTGCGGGACGTGTCCGGCCTCGGCCCCTTCGAGGTGGGCGTCCTCTCGGCGATTCCCAATCTCGTCGCCGCGGCCGCGATGGTCGTCGTGGGCGCCCACTCGGACCGCACCGGCGAGCGGCTGGGGCACATCGCGGCCGCCGCGGCCGCCGCGGCGCTGGGTCTCGCCGCCGGCGCGTACCTCCATTCCACCTTGCCCGTGGTGCTGGCCCTCTCGGTCGCCGCGGCCGGATTGCTGAGCACGCACGGGCCGATCTGGCCCCTTCCCGCGACGTTCCTGACCGGGAGCGCTGCCGCGGGCGGCATCGCGGTCATGACGTCACTGGCCAACCTGGGTGGTTTTGTGGGGCCGTATGCGGTGGGGGTTCTCAGGGAACGGACGGGCGGCTACCAGCAGGGGCTGCTGCTGCTCGCGCTGGCCTCCCTGGCCGGTGCCGCCCTCGCGCTCTGGCTGCGGCGCTCACCGATCCTGCGGGACGAAGCGCGGCGCTGACGCCCGTTAGGCTTCTCCCGCCGCCGCCTCCCCGGAGCGACCCAGGTCCACACTGATGCCGCGCCACCGCCCCTGGGCGAACCGGAGATAGCTGAGGGTGAACCGGGTCACGTGCCCCGCGAGGATGGCGAGCCAGATGTGTATCGGCTGCAGCGTCCCGGTCTGCTGGATCGCAAAGCAGATTCCCAGCGGCAGCACCACCTGCGACGCGATCGAGATGTACAGCGGACTCCTGGTGTCGCCGGTGCCCTGCAGACCCCCGGTGTAGGTGAGCGCGGCCGCGATGAACAGCCCGGACAGGCTCAACACCCGGAGCAGCCCCGTGGCGATCGACACGACAGCGGGCTCCTGCAGCCCGAAGATCGCCAGGAGTTGCCGTGGGATCCACAGGAAGAGGATGCCGACGAAGATCGCCACGCCGACGCCGATCCGGGCCGCCACGTGCACCGCGGCGGCGGTCCGGTCCGGCCGGCCGGCGCCCAGATTCTGCCCGGCGACCGCGGCCGCGGCCCCCATCAGCCCGATCGATGTCCAGGTGACGAAGGAAAAGAGCTGGGTGTAGGCCACGGAATACGCGGCCTGCGCCGGCGCGCTCTCCGCCAGCGACCCGACGAAGCTCAGCAGGAACACCCCTCCGATGTTCATCACGATGCCCTGAAAGCCGGCCGGCAGGCCGAAACGGAACAGCGCCCGGATGATCTCCCAGTCCGGGGCAAACCCGTGCCGGTGGGGAAAGCGCACCACCCACCCGCCTCGCCAGAGGCGGAAGACGGCGTACGCGGCCACCAGTCCGGAAGCCAGGGCGGTCCCGATGGCGGCGCCGGCGGTGCCCAGCGAGGGAATCGGGCCCAGTCCGCGGATCAGGACCACGTTGAAGGCGACGTTGAGCCCCGTGAGCACGAAGCCCATCACCATGGGGGTGCGGGCGTCGCCGGCGGAGCGGAGCGCGCCGCTGAGCATGAAGAAGATCAGCATGCCGACGCTGGTGACGAACATGATGCGGAGAAACGGCAGCGCCTGGACCTGCACCTCGGGTGAGGCATGCACCAGGTCGAGCAGGGCGGGCCCGAGGAAGTACCCCAGCGGAGCCATCACCAGGACGGCCATGCCGACCGCGGTGATGAAGGCCTGGTAGACGGTGCGGTCCACCGTGTCGCGGTCGCCCGCGCCGGCGAAGCGGGAGACCAGGACGCTCATTCCGGTGAAGATCGACCCGATGAAGATGAAGACCGCGATGAAGATCTGGTTCGCGACCCCGATCGCCGCGTTGCCGGTGTATCCGATGATGTGCCCGACCAGCACCTGGTCCACGAGGCTCTGCAGTCCGCTGATGATGTTGACCAGCATGGTGGGCCACGCCAGCCGCCAGACCGCGGCGGTGAGTGGCCCCTCCACAATGGAACGATCGTAGGCTGGAGGAGGCGGGGTCATGGCAGGCGGAATCTAGACCACCCCTGCCTCGGCGCTACCGGTCGGACCAGACGGCCAGCTCGTTGCCGCTGGGGTCGGTGAAATGAAACCGCCGGCCTCCCGGGAAGCTGAAGGGCGGCGTCACGATCGCGCCACCCGCGCGGCGGACCCGCGCTTCGGTGTCGGCGAGGTCGACGGCGAACAGCACGACGAGCGTCCCGCTGCCCATGCCGGGGGTCTTCCGGGCACCGTCACCCGCATGAAAGCCGCCGTCCAGACGGCCGTCCTCGAACGAGGCGTAGTCGGGCCCGTAGTCGGTGAACTTCCAGCCGAAGGCCTGCTGGTAGAATCGCTTGGTCGCCGGGAGGTCGACGGCGGGGAACTCGATGTAGTCGATCCGGCGGTCGTGCTCGGCGCTCCTCTGGGGTTCGGCCATCGTCCGGCTCTCTGGGTGAAGGGTGGCCCGAATCTACCCCGTCGAAGTCCCCTCGTATTGAACGAATCCGACGGCCTGCCGCTCCCGCAGGTAGGCCGCCGGCGTGACGCCGGCCAACGCTCGAAAGTCACGAATGAAGTGGGGCTGGTCGGCGTAGCCGGCCAGAGCCGCCAGCCGGGCCCAGGAGACGGGTCCGCCTCCCGCCTCATCGAGCCCGCGCAGGGCTCGGCGAAACCGGAGGACACGAGCGAGACCCTTGGGGCTCAGCCCGACCGAACGATCGAAGGCCCGCTGCAGACGTCGCTCACCGACCCCGAGCGCGGCGGCCGCCTCTCGCACCCCGATGCCTCCCCGGGCTCGGCGGAACAGCTCCACCGCACGCTCTGCGAGAGCCTCGTCGCTCTGGAGGCTCGTTTCGGCGCCGGCCAGGCGCTTCGCCAGGAGGCGCTCCGCGCGCCGGGTGCCGGTCGGCCCGGTCGCCTGCGCCAGCGCCGTCGACAGCTCGTCGGCAGCGGAGCCCCACAGGGCGTCCAGCGGGATCCGGCGGTCGGTAAGCTCGGTGAGGGGAGTGTCGAAGATGCGGAGGGCCGCGCCCGGGTGGAAGCGCACGCCGAGGAGGGTGGCGGGTCCCGCGAGCGGCACGACCAGGGCGGTGCGCATGGTGCCGACGATCATCGCCGCCGGCGACCCTCCGACCCCCACGATCAGGTCGCTGCAGCCATCCGGCAGAACCCGATTGAGCAGCGACGGACCCGGTCCGGCGTGGATCGACCAGAAGCACTCGATCCAGGGCGCCAGGCCGGGGCTCGGCCGCACCTCGGTGTAGCTGGGCGGGTCCGACCGGGTAAGGGGCTCGGCGGAAGTGCTCACCCGGTCTAATCTATCGCTCGCCCAGACCGGAGCCCGGGCGAGCCGGACCGCCTAGCGCCCCGCGGGGGCCGCGCCGGTCCGCTGGCGCTCCAGGCGCCGCAGGATCTCCAACTGGGCCAGACACACCGCCTGCTGTACGCTCGCCGCCGCCGGCAGCCCTTCGTAGACACTGTACATGGCCGACTCCTCGCTGGGGACCTTGGCGTGTTGCCGCTCTCGAATGACTGCACAGTAGGAGCGGGTGATCACTCGAGAGTCACCCCATTCTCATCTGCGGGGTTTTCCGGTGCCCCGGACACGTCACACGACCCGGGTCTTCCAACGCCCCCGTCGGAAGAGCACCACGCTTGCGAGCGCGAGGAGGGAGAACGACGCCATGATCGCCCAGAAGACGCCGGAGGGGCCGAACCCCGCCGGGCCCGACAGGCCCCAGGCGAGCGGGATCTCGAAGATCCAGAAGCAGAACAGGTTGAGCCAGGTGGGCGTCCAGGTATCGCCGGCGCCGTTGAACGACTGGGTGAGCACCATCCCGTACGCGTAGAGCGGGTAGCCGAGGGCCACGATCCGCAGGCAATGGATGGCGTAGTCGCTGACCACCGGGTCGTTGGTGAACGCCCGCAGGATCAGCGGGGCGGCCACGAAGAAGAGAATGCCCACCGCGACCAGGAAGCGCGCGTTGTAGGCTCCGGCCTGCCAGACCGCCCGCTCGGCGCGCTCCGGCTTCCGCGCCCCGAGGCTCTGCCCCACCATGGTGGCCGCGGCGTTGCTGAGTCCCCAGCTCGGCAGGAGCGCGAAGATGATGAGCCGCACCGCGATCGTATATCCCGCGAGCGCTTCGCTTCCGTAGCCTGCGAGGATCCGGACCAGCCCGATCCAGCTCGCCATGCCGATCAGGTTCTGCAGGGTGGCCGACCCGGACAGGCTCAGGATCTGGCGCATCACCCCGACGTCCACCCGCAGATGTCGCCGCCCCACCGGAATCCGGCTCGCCTGCCGGAACAGCCGGGTCACCGCGTAGATCGCGCCGATGCTGCGGCCGGTCGTCGTCGCGATGGCCGCTCCGGTGACGCCGAGGGCGGGAAAGGGCCCGGGGCCGAAGATCAGCAGCGGCCCCAGGACGATGTTGATGATGTTCGCCAGCCAGAGCACCCGCATGGCGATGGCGGCGTCGCCCGCGCCGCGGAAGATCGCGTTCGCGACGAAGAGGACGATGATCGCGGCCTCGCCGCCCAGCATGATGGTGGCGTAGCCGCGACCGGTCTCGATCACCCCGGGCGAGGCGCCCATGAGGGCGAGGAGCCGGGGCGCGAGGAGCGCACCGGCCGTCCCCAGCACGACCGACACGAGCAGCGCGAGGGCGAGGGCCTGGACGGCGGCGCGCGCGGCGCCTTCGGGGTCCTTCTCCCCGATCCGGCGCGCGACCACCGCGGTGGCGCCGATGCCGAGCCCCATGGCGAGCGCGTAGATGACGGTGAGCAGCGATTCGGTGAGCCCCACGGAGGCGACGGCATCGGGCCCGAGTCTCGAGACCCAGAAGATGTCCGCCACCGCGAAGACGCTCTCCAGCACCACCTCGAGCACCATGGGGACGGCGAGCAGGAGCACCGCCCGGCCGATCGGCCCCACGGTGAAGTCGTGGTGCACCTCGCCGCGGACCGATTCGCGGACGATGGTCCAGAAGCTGACGGCATCCGCGCCGGATGTCGTCAGGGGATCGGGAGGTGAAGTGTCGAGCTGCTCGGCCGGCTGGGTCACGCGGGCTCCGATCAGGGACGCGGCAAGTTAGAGACTCGGCGGGATCCCTGGAACCGGGCCGACCGGATCGAGACCTAGAACGCGATCATCGGGAACTCGGGCGGCACGCCGCAGTACACCTGGCCGACAGCCTCGAACCGGTTCTCGGACATGAATCCGTGATGCCGAAGGGTCTGGATGTCGCGCAGGTGACGTTCCAGCGGACTTCTGGCATAGACGCCGGTCGTACCGGCGATACGGTGCATCATGTCGGTCACTTCGGCCGCCGTGGCGGCAAGGTGGGACGCCGCGAGCTGGAGATCGGCCTTGTGGACCAGTGTGTTCGGCTCCCCCGCCTCGGTGCGGGCCCAGGCGGCTGTCAGCGTGTCGTAGTACAGAAGCCGCGCGGCGCGCAGCATTCCTTCGGCTCGGGCTAGATTCGCCTGGACGGTTGTGCGGTCCCGGAGCGGCCGTTGGAAGCCGAACGCCGTCTTTCGTTCCACCAGCGCCCTCACCTCAGTGATCGCCCCGCGCGCAACCGCCAGAGCCACGGGCGCGATCGTGAACGAGGCGGCGGCGACGCCCGGGAAGCGATACAACGGGCCTTGGTGGTAGGGGCTCGGCTCGAACTCGGGCGCCAGCGGGAAGGTGCGCGCCCGGGGGACGAACACGTCGTTCATCACCACGTCGTTGCTGTCGGTGCCCCGCATGCCGAGGGAGTGCCAGGTGTCGACGATCTCCACCTCGGTCGTGCGGGGGATCGCGGCGATGATCTCGGGCACGCCGTCGACCATTCGCGGACCGGTGGCGTCGAAGACGATCGCGGTGAGGAAGAGCCACTCGGATTGATGCACATTGCTCGCCAGCGGACCGCGACCGGTGATCCGGTAGCCGCCGGAAGCCTCCCTCGCCTGTTGGGGCGGGTGGAAGGACGCCGCCATCACCGCGCTCGGATTCCGACCGTAGATCTCCTTCACCCCTTCGCCCGGCAGCCGGGCCGCCCACCAGCCGCCCATGTTTCCCGCCTGCATGGCCCAGCCCGCGGCGCTGTCGTGGCTCGCGATCTCTTCGACCAGACGGGCGCAGCTGACCGGGTCGATCTCGAGGCCTCCGAGCGCGCGGGGGAGGAGCAGGCGGAAGAGTCCGGCGTCGACCAGCGCTTGGGTGACGGCGGGCGCCAGC
>DATCWW010000038.1:0-4840 GCA_036566145.1 Gemmatimonadales bacterium | reverse complement strand
CTGCTCCGGCTCGCGGCCTGGGTGGATGCCCGGGCTCGGGCCCGCCTTCCCGCGGGACCGGGCCGCGAGGCCGGCCCCGCCGAGCGCGACATGCTCCTCGGCGTCTTCTCCCTCGCGGACACCACGGTCGCAGAGGTGATGACGCCCCGGATCGACATCTTCGCGGTCGACTCCTCGGCCGGCCGGGACGAGGTCATCCGCATCCTCCGGAGCTCGGAGCACGCCCGCCTCCTGGTCTTCGACGGCCATCCCGACGCCGTCGCCGGAGTGATCTACGCCAAGGACATCCTGGCCGGCGAGGTCGACGCGCGCTGGACCGCGCTCATCCGGCCCGCGGCCTTCGTCCCGGAGGGGAAGACACTCGACCGCCAGCTGCGCGATTTCCAGCGGGGGCCCAGTCACCTCGCCGTGGTGGTCGACGAGTTCGGCGGCACGGCGGGCCTCGTCACCCTCGAAGACATCCTGGAGCAGATCGTGGGCGAGATCCAGGACGAGCGCGACACCGACGAGGTGGCGCCGATCCAGGTTCTCGGCCCCGACCATCTGCGGGTCGACGGCGGCGTCGCGCTGTCGGAGCTGGAGGCGCAGCTGGGCCACACCTTCGCCCGCGAGGACGTGAGCACGGTGGGCGGCCTGGTGCTGGCCGAGTTCGGCCGGGTGCCGCGCACCGGGGAAGCGATGGACCTGCAGGGCTATCGCCTCCTGGTGGAGCAGGTCATTCGCCGCCGGGTGCGGCGGGTCGCGATCCAGCGCATCGCCGAGGTGGTCCCGGTCGGCGCTCCAGAGCGGAACGGAGGCGAGGCGTGATCTGGCTGGCGATCGCGCTCGGACTCCTGGTCGCCGCCTTCGGCGCGACCGCCGGGGCCGCCCTGATCACGGTGAGCCGGGCCGAGCTCACCCGGATCGTCGGCCGACGGCTCCGGGGTGCGGCACCGTCGCTCGGGTGGCTGGCCGAGGTGGACGCGCAGCTCACCGCCGCCTCGGCCACGACTTCGCTCGGCGTCCTCATCCTCGGCGCCACGCTGCCGGCCCTTCTCGCGGGCTCGGGGACCCGCCGCCTGGTCGTGGTGCTCGCGCTGGTGGGAGTGCCGCTGGTGCTGCTGGCGGCGTATCTGGTGCCCCGCTGGCTCACGCTGCCGCGAGCCCAGAGCGTCTCCGACTGGGTGGTGCCCGTGCTGCGGCCGTGGGCGCGGGTCCTCGGACTGGTGCTCCCGGCGCGGGCGGCGAGCCGTCCCACCGATCTGCGCTCGATCTGGCGCGAGGGTGCGGCCGTCGGTCTCCGGGCCGACGACGAGCTGGTGATGGTGGGCGGGGTGATGGCCTTCAGCGTCCGCCCGGTGCGCGAGGTCATGACGCCGCGCACCGATCTGGTGGCGGTCGAGGAGCACGCCGACCTCGCCGACATCCGGATGGTCTTCGCCCAGAGCGGCTACAGCCGGATCCCGGTCTACCGCGGCACCCTCGACGAGATCGTGGGCATGCTCCACGCGTTCGATCTGTTCAAGCTCCGCCCCGGCGACCCGCTGCCGGTGCGTCCGGTGGCGATCACGCCGGCCAGCCGGGCCTGCGGCGACCTGCTGCTCGACATGCAGCGCGAGCGCCGCCACCTCGCCGTCGTGCTCGACGAGTTCGGCGGCACGCTCGGCATCGCGACGCTGGAGGATCTGCTGGAGGAGCTGGTGGGCGAGATCTTCGACGAGCACGACGACGAGGTCCGGGCCGCCCCCGCGGGCGGACCGACCATCTTCGAGACCGACGGCAACGTCTCCCCCGAGGCGATCGAGGAGCGCTTCGGGGTCGAGCTGCCGCCCGCCCGCTCCACCACGGTCGGCGGGCTGCTGGTCGAGTGGACCGGCCGGATCCCCAACGCCGGTGACCGGTTCCTCATCCGCGGGCTCGAGTTCGACGTCCTGGAGGCTTCCCCCACCCGGGTGTCGCGCCGGTGCCGCTGTCGCCCGGGGGCGCATGAGCGACCAGGCCGAAGCGCGAATCGATCGGATGGTCGAGTTGGTGCAGGCGGGGGACCTGGCGTCCTTCGTCCGCGAAGCTCACGACTACGAACCCGCCGACCTGGCCGACGTCCTTGCCCGGCTGGAGGAGCCGGAGCGGGTCACCGCCGTGCGCGCGCTCCCCGCCGAGCTCTCCAGCCAGGCGCTGGCCGAGATGCCGGAGGACGCGCACGCCGAGGAGACGCTGGCGGCGCTGGACCCGGAGCAGGCGGCCGAGATCGTCGAGGAGCTGGAGGACGACGACGCCGCCGACATCCTCCGCGAGCTCGACGCCGAGACCAAGGAGCACATCCTCCAGGCGGTCGAGGACCGGATCGAGGTCGAGCGCCTCCTCCGCTACGACGAGGAGACCGCCGGCGGCCGGATGACCACGCACCTGGTCACGGTGCGGGACATCGCGACCACCACCGAGGCGCTGGACGAGATCAGGCGGCAGTCCGAAGAGGTGGAGGAGTTCTACCAGGTGTTCGTGGTCGACGGACAGCGGCGGCTGGTGGGCGTGCTCCCCTTCAAGGCGCTGGTGGTGAATCGGCCGGACCGCATGGTGCGGGAGTACATGTCCGAGGCCGATATCGTGGTCCGCCCCGAGACCGACCAGGAAGAAGTGGCGCGGCTGATGGCCCGGTACAACCTGCCCAGCGTCGCGGTGGTGGACGATGGCGGACGGCTCCTGGGCCGGGTCACGATCGACGACGTGATCGACGTGGTGGAGGCCGAGTCCACCGAAGACCTGCTCAAGTTCGGCGGCGTCTCGCCCGACGAGGAGCTGGCCGCCCCGTGGACCGACGCGGTCCGGAGCCGGCTGCCCTGGCTGACCGTCAACCTGCTCACCGCGTTTCTCGCCGGCGGTGTGGTGTACCTCTTTCAGGAGACGGTGCAGCGCACCGTGGCGCTCGCGGTCTGGATGCCGGTGATCGCGGGCATGGGCGGGAACGCCGGCACCCAGGCGCTGGCCGTGACGGTGCGCCGCCTCGCGCTGGGCCTCATCCCATCCGACCGATTGGTCCACGTGGTGGGCAAGGAGGTGCTGGTCGGCATCACCAACGGCCTCGCCATCGGCATCCTGGTGGGCATCGTGGCCTCCCTGCTGGGCGAGGGCCCGCGCCTCGGGCTGGTGGTGTTCCTCGCCATGAGCGGCAACCTGCTCGTCGCCGGCTTCGCCGGCGCCTTCATTCCCGTGGTGCTCGAGCGGTTCGGCGTCGATCCCGCGATCGCCTCGTCGATCTTCGTCACCACCTTCACCGACGTCTGCGGTTTCCTGCTGCTCCTCGGCCTGGCGGGATGGCTGCTCCTTTGAGCCCGCGGTAAATGCGGGCCCTGGTCGTCTTCCTCCGCCTGGCTCCGTTCGTGCTCGCCTTCGTCTGGGACCGGCGGCGCTTCCTCATCGTGGGCCGGCCCCGCCGGCCGGACGAGGCGCGCCACCGTCGGCGCGCCGAGCGGCTCACCCGCACGGTGGCCGAGCTGGGCCCCACCTTCATCAAGCTGGCCCAGGTTTTCGCCGCCCGGGCGGATATCCTGCCGGAGCCCTACCTCGGCGCGATCGGCACGCTCACCGACCAGGTGCCGCCGCTCGACGACGGCGTGGCCGAGGCGGTGGTACGGGCTGAGCTGGGCGACGAGGTCGGACGGCTCTTCGACCGGTTCGACCCCCGGCCGCTCGCCGCTGCATCGCTCGGCCAGGTGCACCGGGCCTCCTATCAGGGCCGCGAGGTAGTGGTCAAGGTCCTCCGGCCCGGCGTGGACGACCTGGTGCGCCGGGACCTGGATGTGTCCTTCCGGATCCTCTTCCTGCTCAACCTCCTGTTTCCCAATCATCACACCCGTGCGATCACCGCGATCGTGAGCGAGTTCAGTCGCCGGATCGCGGGCGAGCTGGACTTCCGGGAAGAGGCCCGCCACGCCGCGACCCTGCGGCGCAACTTCGCCGAGGTGCCGAGCGTCGTGGTGCCGGAGGTCGTGAGCGAGCTCACCCGGCACCGCGTGCTGGTGCTGGAGTACATGGAAGGCACCCGGATCGACCGGCTGCACGAGCGCCTGGCCTCCGGCGAGCTCCGCCTCGACGCGCTGATGACCATCCTGGTCGAGCTCTACCTCAAGATGATGCTGGAGGACGGGGTCTTTCACGCCGATCCGCACGCCGGCAACCTGCTGGTCGATCCGGCGGGGCGGATCGTCCTGCTCGACTTCGGGATGGTGCTGGAGGTGGAGCGGGAGACCCGTCGCCGGCTGGTCCAGACGGTGCTCGCCGCCGCGCGGCAGGATGTGGACGGGGTGATCAACGGCTTCTACGAGCTGGGCATCCTGGATCCCGATGTGGATCGCGGCACCGTGCGCGATGCGGCGCAGAGCCTCATGGCCATCGGCGTCCGGGACGACGTCTCGCCCCGGCAGATCCAGCGCCTCGTCGAGCAGGTGCTGCACACCTTCTACGAGTGGCCCCTGATGCTGCCGTCCAACCTGGTCTACTTCGGGCGCGCGGCGGTGCTGGTGGAGGGGATCGGCCTGCGCTACGACCCCGAGTTCAACGGCATCGCGATCGCCCGCCCGGTGCTGGCGCGCTCGGCGGCCCGGCTGGTGCAAGGTGTGCTGCAAGAGGACCCGCGCGCCCGGATCAGCGACTGGACCCAGGAGGCGCTCACTGCGCTCAGGACGGTGCGGGAGCTGGTCCGCCGGGTCGAGCGCGACGAGCTGCGGGTCCGCTGGCACCCGCGCGATACGCTCGAGCTGCAGCGCTTCCTGGCCCAGCAGGTGCGCCGGGCGCTGCTCGCCTTCTTCGCGTTCACGGTAGCGCTCATCACCAGCGTGCTCTATCTCGCCACCCGGCGGCTCGC
>DATCWW010000024.1:0-8144 GCA_036566145.1 Gemmatimonadales bacterium | reverse complement strand
GCATCGACTGCGCGATCGCGGTGGCCGCCTCGGCGCGGACCGCCGGCACCGAATCGCGGAGCAGGGGTACCAGGAGCCGGCCCAGCGCGGGGCGCTGCATCCGCCCCAGGCCGCGCACCGCGATCCGGCGGAGCAGCGTATCGGGCGACGATCGCGCGTCGAGCAGCGGGGTGAGCCCGTCGGGCCCGGTCCCCCGGGCATCCTCGGCGGTCAGGACCCGCTGGAGCGTGGTAGTATCCGGCTGGGCAGGACCCTGTGCCGCGGCGGCGCCGGGTGACAGGAAGATCACGACGGCGAGGCGGCAGGCCACGCGGAACATGCACGGTCCGGGGATGAGGAGGGTGGCACTACGCATTGGCAGGCCTGGAGTTCCAGCCGATGTCGATTTCCTCCGGCGTCGTTCGACGCATGGTCAGGAGCCGGGCACGACGCCCGGCTCGGATCCGACAATCCTGAGGAGTGTATCTCATGCGGTTCATGGTGATCGTGAAGGCCGACCAGCGCACCGAAGCCGGCATATTGCCGAGCCAGGAACTGCTGGAAAAGATGGGCAAGTACAACGAGGAGCTGGCCAAGGCCGGCGTGCTGCTGGCGGGTGAAGGACTGCGGGCCAGCTCGAAAGGCGCCAGGGTCCGGTTCGAAGGATCCCGGCGCACGGTGACCGATGGACCGTTCACCGAGACCAAGGAGCTGATCGCGGGGTTCTGGATTCTCCAGGCCGGGTCGCTCGCCGAGGCGATCGAGTGGGTGAAGAAGGCCCCGGTGCCCGAGGGCGAGCTGGAGATCCGCCAGGTCTTCGAGCTGGAGGACTTCGGCGAGGCGGTAACGCCCCAGATCCTCGAGCGGGACGAGCGGCTCCGCCGACAGACCGAGCAGTCCCGATAACGGTCGCGCCGCTGGTCTGCGTCTCGACCGCCTGCGGCTTGCGCGCGGAGGCCGTCCGGATCTGATTGGTTGCCGTGACGGCAACCGATACCCATCGGGCGATCGACGCGGTCTGGCGGATCGAGTCGGCACGGCTCATCGCCGGCCTGGCCCGGTTGGTGGGCGACGTGGGACAGGCCGAGGACCTGGCGCAGGACGCGCTGGTGGCGGCGCTGGAGCGATGGCCCACCACCGGCGTTCCCGACAACCCGGGCGCGTGGCTCATGACCACCGCTCGTCACCGAGCGGTGGATCTGCTCCGCCGGCGGAGCATGCTCGACCGCAGGCATCAGCTGCTGGGGCACGAGCTGGCGGAGCGCCAGGAGCAGGAGGTCCCCGCGCTGGAAGCCGCCCTGGACAACCCGGTAGGCGACGATCTCCTGCGGCTCATCTTCATCGCCTGCCATCCCATTCTCTCCACGGACGCGCGCGTCGCCCTCACCCTCCGCCTGGTGGGCGGTCTCACCACACCGGAGATCGCCCGCGCCTTCCTGGTCCCCGAGCCGACGGTGGCGCAGCGGATCGTGCGGGCCAAGCGGACGCTGGCGGACGCGAAGGTGACCTTCGAGCTGCCTCCCGAGACCGAGCTGGCGGGCCGCCTGGAATCGGTGCTCGAGGTGATCTACCTGATCTTCAACGAAGGATACGCCGCGACCGCCGGCGACGACTGGCTGCGACCGGCGCTGTGCGAGGACGCGCTGCGGCTGGGCCGCATCCTGGCCGGCCTTGCGCCCGACGTGTCCGAGGTGCACGGCCTGGTGGCCTTGATGGAGATCCAGGCCTCGCGGTCCCGGGCGCGGGTCGGGCCGGGCGGGGAGCCGATCCTGCTGCCGGATCAGGACCGGTCCCGCTGGGATCAGCTGTTGATCAGGCGCGGCCTGGCCGCGCTCGCCCGGGCCGAGGCGCTGGGTGGGCTGAGCGGGGCCTATGCGATCCAGGCCGCGATCGCCGCCTGCCACGCCCGGGCCCGGACGGCGGAAGAGACCGACTGGACCCGGATCGTGGCGCTGTACGACGCCCTGCTCCGGCTCATCCCCTCGCCGGTGGTCGCCCTCAACCGGGCGGTGGCGGTCGCGATGGCCTCCGGCCCGGAGGCCGGGCTGGCGTTGGTAGACGCCCTGGCCGACGAGCCGGCGCTCCGGGGCTACCACCTGCTGCCCAGCGCCAGGGGAGAGCTCCTGGCCCGCCTGGGACGGGATGACGAGGCCCGGGCCGAGTTCGCCCGGGCGGCCGAGATGACCCGAAACAACCGGCAGCGGGACCTGCTCCTAGCCCGGGCCACCCGTCCGGGCGCAACCAGTCTATAGTTCAGCGATGCGTCGCTTCCTGTCCCCAATCGCCCTCGCCGCGGTGGCCCTGGCCGCCTGTAGCGGGGGTGTCGGGCATCAGGTCCAGGCCGGCCCGGCACCCGCTCCCGAGCCCTCCAAGGGGGCGCAGATCGCCCGCACCGACAGCCTCCGCCGACCCTACACCGAGGCCGACATCCGGTTCATGACCGACATGATCGGCCACCACAGCCAGGCCATCACCATGTCGGGCTGGGCCCCGAGCCACGGGGCCGATCCGTCGATCCAGACCCTGGCCGCCCGCATCGTGAACGCTCAGCAGGACGAGATCGCCACGATGCGGCAGTGGCTCCGGGAGCGGAGCCAGCCTGTACCCCCGCCGGACAGCGGGATGGCCGGCCATCAGATGCACCCGATGCTGATGCCGGGGATGCTGACCCCGGAGCAGATGCAGCAGCTGGATCAGGCCCGCGGCCCGGCATTCGACCGGCTCTTCCTCACCTCGATGATCCAGCACCACAAGGGGGCCGTCTCCATGGTCGACGCCCTGTTCGCCACCCCCGGCGCCGGCCGGGACGAGACGGTCTTCAAGTTCGCCAACGACGTCAGCGTGGATCAGTCCACCGAGATCGCCCGCATGGAGACGATGCTCGCCGCCCTCCCCTCCCAGTGAGACGCCCAGTGATCCGTTCTACCGCCTTCGTCACCGTCGTCGCCCTGACCGCGGCCTGTGCCGGGTCCGGCGCTTCCGCCGCCGGCGGGGCCCCCGCGCCCTCCGTCACCACCTCGGCCACGCCGCCCTCGCCCGATCCGCGGGTCGGCCTGCGAGCCGGCCTGACCGACGCCGGCGAGGCCGCCTGGAACCTCCGGGTGCTCTCGCAGACGCCGCCGTCGTCCCAGTTCCAGGGCGTGACCAACTCGGACCTGGCGTTCAGCGGCAAGTACGCCATCCAGGGGAGCTACAACGGCTGGCAGGTCTGGGACATCTCCGACCCGCGCGCGCCGAAGCTGACCACGGCCTACGTCTGTCCCGCGTCACAGAGCGACGTCTCGGTCTACCACAACCTGATGTTCGTCTCGGGTGAGGATCTCTCGGCCCGGCTCGACTGCGGCACCGAAGGGGTGAAGGACACGGTGAGCTCGGAACGGCTCCGCGGGCTGCGGATCTTCGACATCAGCGATATCGCGCACCCCAAGAACGTGGGCAACGTGCAGACCTGTCGCGGGTCGCATACTCATACGGTGCTGGTCGATCCGCGCGACACCACCAACGTCTACGTCTACATCTCCGGCACTTCGCGGGTGCGCTCGTCCAGCGAGCTGGCCGGGTGCACCGACTCGCTGCCGTCGGAGGACCCGAACTCGGCGCTGTTCCGGATCGAGGTCATCAAGGTGCCGGTGGCGCACCCCGAGCAGGCGGCGATCGTGAGCTCGCCCCGGATCTTCAACGACCTGCTGGCGCCGCCCCGCCACGGTGAGACCAAGCAGGACCTCGCCGCGGCCAAGCGGGCCGCCGACTCGGTGCGCGCCCTGGGCGGCTTCACCGTGGTGATCGACAGCCAGGACGTGATCCTGCCCGACCAGTACACCCGGCCGATGCTCGACAGCATCGTGGCGGCGCGGGGCGGTAACGGCGCGCCCACGGCGGCCGACAGCACCGCGCTCCGGGACGCGCTGCCCGCGATGATGGCCGCGCGGATGCAGAAGACGCTGGTGGACGCGAGCGGCCGCAAGCTCGGGCCGACCCAGTGTCACGACATCACCGTGTACCCGGCCATCGGGCTCGCGGGCGGGGCCTGCGGCGGCTACGGCCTGCTGCTGGACATCTCCGATCCCGAGCACCCGACCCGGATCGGCGCCGTCGCGGACTCGAACTTCTCCTACTGGCACTCGGCGACGTTCAACAACGACGGCACCAAGATCCTCTTTTCCGACGAGTGGGGCGGCGGCGGGCAGCCCAAGTGCCGCGCCAGCGACCGGCACGAGTGGGGCGCCGACGCGATCTTCACGCTCTCCGACCGCCAGATGCACTTCCAGAGCTACTACAAGATGCCGGCCGCGCAGACCGCGCAGGAGAATTGCGTGGCGCACAACGGCTCGCTGATCCCGATTCCGGGCCGCGACGTCATGGTGCAGGCCTGGTACCAGGGCGGCATCTCGGTGTTCGACTGGACCGACGCCGCGCACCCCAAGGAGATCGCCTTCTTCGACCGGGGCCCGGTGGACTCCACCCGGCTGGCGAGCGGCGGGTCGTGGTCCACCTACTGGTACAACGGCGTGATCGTCAGCTCCGAGATCGCCCGGGGACTCGACATCTTCGAGCTGTTGCCGAGCCCGTTGATTTCGCAGAACGAGCTCGACGCGGCCCGGACGATCAAGCTGGCCTACCTGAACACCCAGGGTCAGCCCAAGCTGGTCTGGCCGCCGAGCTTCGCGCTGGCCAAGGCCTACGTGGACCAGCTCGAGCGCTCCAAGGGGCTCGATGGCGGGCGGATCAAGGCCGTGCGCGGCGAGCTCGCCACGGCCGAGAAGGCCACGGGAACGGCTCGGAGCTCGGCCCTGGAGAAGCTGGCCGGCGAGCTCGAGACCGACGCGGCGAAGTCCTCCGACACGGCCAAGGTGCGGACCCTCGCGGGCGCGGTGAAGCAGCTGGCCGGCACCACGACCTGAGCGAGGCCGGAACCGGGTGGCCGAGCCCAAGACCGCCAAGAAGCCGGCGCGGCGGAAGAAGCGACCGGAAGGCGCCCCGCGGTCCCGCGGGGTGGCCCCGGACGCCTTGGGCTCAGGCTCCCCCCCGGCCGGGGTGACGCGCCTCGCCGAGGCGATCGAGAACGACGGCGGCTCGGTGCTGGCGAGCTACCGCGATCCCCTCGGCGGCCACTGGCAGATCTTCGCCGGCCTGCCGATCGACCTGGTGGAGCCCACCCCCTACCAGCGTGACCTCTCCGACGCCCACGTCGCCAAGCTCTGCTCGGCGATCGACCGCCTGGGCCGCTTCCTCGATCCGATGATCGTGGTGCGGACCCCGGACGGTCACTACTGGACCCCCAACGGCAACCACCGCCTCGCCGCCATGCGGACCCTCGGCGCCCGCGCCGCGCTGGCGATCGTGGTGCCCGAGGCCGAGGTTGCCCACCGGATTCTGCTGCTCAACACCGAGAAGGCCCACAACCTCCGGGAGCGCGCGCTCGAAGTGGCGCGCCTGGCGGAGGGACTGGCGCAGGTGGAGGACCGGCCCGAGCGCGAGTTCGAGACCGAGTTCGAGGAGCCGGCGCTCCTCACGCTGGGATTCTGCTACATGGAGAACGGGCGCTTCGCGGGTGGGGCCTATCATCCGGTGCTCCGGCGGATCGACAAGTTCCTCGGCAGCGCGCTGCCCAAGGCGCTCGAGGTGCGGCGGGAGCGCGCCGCGAAGGTACTGGAGCTGGAGGAGGCGGTGTCCGAGGCGATCCGCGGTCTCAAGGAGCGCGGGTTCGAGAGTCCCTACCTGCGCGCTTTCGTGGTCGCGCGGATCAATCCGCTCCGCTTCAAGCGCGGCGCCAAGGCCGATTTCGACGAGACCATCGAGCGGATGACCGCATCGGCGCGCCGATTCGACGCCGGGAAGATCCGGGCCGACCAGGTGGCCCGCGCCTCGGGGCCGGCGGAGGAAGCGGGGCCCGCCTAGCGCGCGACCTGATCCGGCTATCTTGCCGCATGGCTCGTCCGACCTTCGACCTCCATCATGCCCGGAGTCATAGAATGTCTCGAATTCCCACCTCCATTCCCGCGCGCATGACACTCTCTGCTCTGGTCCTCTCGGCCGCATGCGGGGGCGGGCGCCAGGACACCGCCGGCGAGACAGCGAAGGCCGACACGGCGGCGCCGGCGGCGGCGTCGCCAGCCACCGCCCCCGCCGAGGCGCGGACGATCGGAACGGTGAAGGGCCTGCAGAATCCGGAGTCAGTTCGGTGGGACGCTGAGCAGGGCGTCTGGTTCGTTGCCAACGTGAACGGCAACCCGAGCGAGAAGGACAACAATGGCTACATCAGCCGGCTCAAGGCCGACGGATCGGCGGACTCGCTCAAGTTCGTGGCCGCCGGACGAGGCAAAGTGACCCTCAACGCGCCCAAGGGGATGGCCATCGTGGGCGACACGCTCTGGGTGGCCGACATCGACGCGGTCCGCGGGTTCAACCGGAAGACCGGCGCACCGGTCGCCAGCATCACGGTGCCGGGCGCCAAGTTCCTCAACGACGTCACCGCGGGTCCGGACGGGGTCTACGTGACCGATACCGGCATCCACTTCGGCCCCGGCGGCTCGATGACGCATCCGGGACCCGATCGCGTCTTCAAGATCGCCGGTCGTAAGGTGACCACCGCAATGACCTTCAAGGGCCACCCCGGACCCAACGGCATCACATGGGATTCGACGGCGTCGCGCTTCGTGATGGTGCCGATGAGCGACAGCACCATCGTGAGCTGGGCCCCCGGCGACAGCACTCCGCAGCCGGTGGCGAAGGGGCCACCCATGATGGATGGAGTCGAGCCGTTGGGCGGCGGACGCTACCTCGTCACGTCCTGGGCCGACTCCAGCCTCAACCTGGTCGCCGACGGCAAGGTCACGCGGCTCGCGGGGAAGATCGCCTCGCCGGCGGATATCGGTTTCGATCGCGCGGACGGCAAGGTGGCCGTGCCGCAGCTGATGAGCACCACGATGGAGCTGCTCGACGTCGGCTCCGTCCTGGGACAGTGAGGACGCCATGCACAGCACCCTGACACTCACCGCCGTCGCCGCGGCGGCCATGCTGGCCGGCGCCGCCGGGGCGGATCACCTCCGGCGCACCCCCGCGCCCCCGACCACCCACGGCGAGTGGGTACAGATCAAGCGCGGCGACGCCACCATCCGGGCCTACGTGGCCTACCCGGAGCGGAAGGACAAGGCGCCCGGCGTCCTGGTGATCCATGAGATCTTCGGGCTGACCGACTGGGAGCCGACCGTAGTGGACCGGCTGGCCAAGGAGGGCTACGTGGCCGTCGTGCCGGATCTGCTGTCGTCCAAGTACGGCCGGAGCCCCGCCGATCCCGACTCGGGGCGGAAGCTGGTGGGCGATCTGGAGCCGGAGCGCGTCACCGCCGATCTCGATGCGGCCTATGCCTACCTCAACGGCCTCCCCTCGGTGCGGACCGGCGACATCGGGACGATCGGCTTCTGCTGGGGCGGCGGGCAGAGCTTCCGCTACGCCACCAACAATCCCAAGCTCCGGGCCGTGGTGGTCTGCTACGGGCCCCCGCCGGACACCGCGGCGATGAAGGGCATCGGCGCGCCGGTGCTGGGGATCTACGGCGAGAACGATTCCCGGATCAACAGCACGCTTCCCGAGGTGACGGCGGCAATGCAGAAGTCCGGGAAGACCTACACTACGGAGATCTTCCCGGGCACGGGACACGGCTTCCTCCATCCGGGCCGGGAAGGCTCCGACGGACCGCAGCCCGAGCGGGCCTGGAAACGCATCCTCGAGTTCTACCGGGCCCGCCTCGGCAAATAATGCTCAACGCCTTCCTGTTGCTGCAGGTCGCCGCGGCGGCGCCGCCGCCGCCGGCGACCCACGATGCGCTGTCCTACGACATCACCCTCGTCCCCGCCGACACCGGCACTCACATCCTGGGCGAGGTGCAGACCACCTGGCGGCTCCGCTCGGCCGGCGCCGTCACCGCGATGCTCGACTCCTCCATGCGGGTGATCCGCGTCCTGGTGGACGGCAAGCCCAACACCCGGCTGTCCCGGACGATGTACGGGCGCTCGGGCGCGGACGTCGTGGTACCGCACGAGAAAGAGGCCGGCGACACCCTGAGCACCCGGATCCGTTACCACGGGTTCTCCCGCGGCGGCGTGGTGCCGGGACCGACCCGCGCCGGTGAGCGGGGCAGCGCGGGCGGCGGCTCGCCGGCGACC
>DATCWW010000561.1:0-18888 GCA_036566145.1 Gemmatimonadales bacterium | reverse complement strand
GGTGACCATGCCGACCGAGCCGACCGCCACGCCGTCCCGCCGCGCGATCGGACTGGCGGAGACCAGGCCCCACAGTTCGGTGCCGTCGCGGCGGCGGAACCGGAGGTCCACGCTCTTGCCGCCCGCGGCCGGACTGGCGAGGGCGCGCTGGGCGGCCGGCCGCGACGCAGGGTCGATGAAGTCGTACACCGGGCGGCCCAGCATCGCCCCGCTGGGGTGCTCCAGCAGCTCCGACATCCGCTGGTTGACGTAGGTCATCGTGCCCCGCTCGTCCGCCACCCAGATTCCTTCCTGGGCCACGTCCACCAGTTGCTTGAACCGCTGCTCGCTCTCCTGCAGGGCGTGGGTCCGCTCCTCCAGGCGCACCTGCCGCGCCTCGTACGCCGCGGCGGTACCCAGCGCGGCGCCCATGAGCCCGCCCAGGAGCCGGAGCGCCTTGGCGTCGCGATCGGTGAAGGCGTTCGGCTGGGGCGAGACCACCTTGAGCACGCCGATGGTCCGCTGCTCGTCCTTGAGCGGCGCCACCAGCAGCGACCGGATGCCCAGGTCGCGGTTGTGGGTGTGCTCGATGCGGGGATCGTTCCAGGCGTCGTCGGAGCGCTGCAGCTCGCCGGTGCGGATGGAGAGCCCGCTCAGGCTCCCCTTCACCGGCAGGCGCGGGGCCTCGGCGCCGATGGAGACCTGGGGCACCAGCTCGTCGCCCTCGATCGTCTCGATCACCGCGCCGCTCGCCCCGGTGAGGCGCTGGCTCCGCTCGGCGATCACGTGCCGCACGGTCTGCGAATCGAGCCCGGCCGCCGCCACCGCCTGCTGCACCTCGATGACGGCCTGGAACAGCTCGGTGTCGATCCGCATCTCCGCTTCGGCGAGCTTCCGCTCGGTGATGTCGAACTCGGTGCCGAGGTACCCGATCTGGCGACCCGACTCGTCGCGGAGCGGCTCCCAGGTGCTCGAGGTCCAGCGGATCTGCCCGCCGCGGGTCACCACCCGGTACTCCTGGTCGCGGAGCGACCCGCCCCGGGCCAGCCGGTCCCACTCCGCCAGGAGGGCGGGACGGTCGTCGGGATGCACGTACTGCAGGAACTCCTGGTCCCCCAGGTCCTCGGCGGGGTGGCCGGTCATACGCTCGAAGGCGGGATTGACGAAGGTGAGCCGGTGCTGCAGGTCGTACGCCACCACCCCCTCCCGCATGGTGGCCGTGACGGTGGCCAGCTGGCTCCGCGCGGCGGTGGCCTCCGCCCGACTTCGGCCGAGCCGGCGTACCCGGCCCACCAGGAGCACGAGCAGCAGGAGGCTGAGGAGGAGGCCCGCGCCCGCGATGGCAGCCAGGGCGTTCGCAGAAAGGGTGGCGGTCAGGTCGGGGACGGCAGGGACCACGGATCGGACCTTTGGGCGCGGGACAGGGCCAAAGTGGAGGCCGCTGTCCCGAAGATACACCCGTCCCAGGGGACCGGCGAGCGACCTCAGCCCGGGCGGGCGGCGGCCTCCGGAGCCCCCACCGCCCGGCGGACCGACCGCAGCAGCCGGTCGAGGGAGAAGGGCTTTTCCAGGAAGGTCGTCCCCGGCTCGAGCATGCGGTGCCGGGCCAGGGAGCCCTCGGCGGTGCCGGAGACGTAGAGCACCTTGATGGCGGGCCGGTGGATCCCGAGCCGGGCGGCGAGCTCCCGGCCGCTGACCCGGGGAAGGAGCACGTCCGTGATCAGCAGGTGGATATGGCCGGCGTGACGGTCCGCCAGCGCGGTCGCCGACTCGGCGTCGGTGGCCGCGAGCACGGTGTACCCCTCCCGCTCCAGGACCCGGCGCGCCAGCTCCCGCACCTGCTCCTCGTCTTCGACCAGGAGGATTGTCTCGGTGCCGCCCAGCGACTCGGGCTTGGCGGCCGCGCGCTCGCCCGAGGCCTCGAGGCGGGGGAGGTAGAGCGTGAAGGCGGCCGCCATGTCGGGCTCGCGGTCCAGCGCGAGATAGCCTCCGCTCTGCCGGACGATGGCCTGCGCCGCGGGCGCGTCGCCGGGGCTGACCGCGCCGCCGGGGGGGACCACCAACGGGTCGAGCAGGCGCTCGAACGCCTCGCGGTCCATCGTCGGGCCGCTGGCGCGCACGGTGAAGGTGACGAACGCGCCCGGCCGGAGCCCCTCCCTCGAGGCGGCGAGGCGCTCGTCCACCTGGAGCCGGCCGGTGCGGAACTCGAGCTGCCCGCCGTCGGGGAGACCGTCTCGCGCGCTGCTCGCCACCTGCAGGAGCATCTCTTCCAGCTGGCCCGGGTCGGCCAGAACGGGCTCGAGGTCCGGCTCGAGCGCCGGCACCACCTCCACCCGGCTGCCGACGATGCTCCGGATCGCGTTCACCGTCCCGCTGACCAGCCGGTTGAGGTCCAGCGCGCGCGGGGTCAGGACCTGGCGCCGGCTGAAGGCGAGCAGCTGGCGGGTCAGCCCGGCGGCGCGGTCGGCGGCTGCCTCGATCCGCGCCACGTCGCCTCTCGCCTCGGGCGAGAGCGTCGGGTCCTCCTGTAGAAGGGAGACGTGGCCCAGAATGCCGGTGAGCAGGTTGTTGAAGTCGTGGGCCACGCCGTGCGCCAACTCGGCGAGCCCCTCGGTACGCTGCAGTTGCCGCATCCGCTGCTCCCGCTGGCGCCGGTCGGTAACGTCCTGGGTGACCCCGACCAGCCCGGCGAAGTCCCCCGCGCCGGCGGGCCGAGGCACCGCCGTATCCTCGACCCAGCGGTACTCGCCGTCGGCACGCCGCAGACGGTACTGCGCCGTGTAGCCCCGCTGTCCGGTCACCGCCTCGCGCCGCGCCTCTCGCGCGGCCGATCGGTCCTCGGGGTGGACCGGCTCGGTCCAGCCCCAACCCGTCTCCTGCTCGGCGGGCCGGCCGGTGAAAGCGAGCCGGTGAGCGTTGGTGTAGTCGGTCTGACCGTCCGGACCGGTGGTCCAGATCATGAGCGGGAGCGCGTCGTATGCGGCGAGGGTATCGGACACGGCGATAATCTCGCCCCCCGGTCGGGGAAGGAGCAAGGCGAGCGCTGGCGGCGGCTCCGGTTGCCCGGTAGTCTTGGCGCATGCCATTCCTGGATACCGAGCGCCAGCGAGCCGCCTGGCTGATCCTGGCGCTGGGCCTGGGAGTGCTCTGGGTTCTCTGGCCGTTCGGCACCGGGCTGCTCGGCGCCCTGGTGCTGTACGTGGTGTTCGCGCCGCTCCACCGAATACTGACCCGGTGGATGCGGCCCGGCGCCGCCGCCGGCGTTGCGGTGGTCCTCGGCCTGGTCCTGGTGCTGGGCCCGGGGATTTCGATCGTGGGGCTGGTGGCCAACCAGGCGCAGGACATGGCGACCAGCGTGATCCGGAGCCCGCTCCTGGCCCGGCTCAGCGAGATCAGGGTGGGCCCGTACGCCGTGGGGGCCCAGCTCGAGTCGGTCGGCTCGCAGCTCGTCTCCTGGGTGGGATCCAGTGCGGTCGGCCTGATCGGCACCGCGACCCGCCTCGGCATTCAGCTGACCATCGCCTTCTTCGGGCTGTACTACCTCCTCGTCGAGCCCCACGGCGCCTGGCGCAGCGTCCGCCCGTTCATTCCGTTCTCGGCCGCGAGCGCCGAGGTCCTCCGCGTGCGCTTCCGGGACGTGACCTTCTCCACCCTCGTCGGCACGGGACTCACCGCCGCGGTGCAGGGGCTGCTCGTGGCCCTGGGGTTCTGGGCGACCGGGCTGTCCAATCCCCCCTTCTGGGGCGTGGTGACCTTCGTGCTCTCGATCCTGCCGGTGGTGGGGAGCGGGATGGTGTGGGGCCCGGGGGCGGCCTCGCTCGCGATGGACGGCCGCTGGGGGGCCGCGATCGGGCTCGCGATCTGGGGCGTGGTGGCGGTGGGCAACGTGGACAGCCTCATCCGCCCGTTCGTCTACCGGCGGTGGGCTCGGATCCATCCGTTCGTCACCATCATCGGCGCCTTCGCCGGGCTGCGCTACTTCGGGCTGCTGGGACTGCTGATCGGCCCGCTGGCCATCTCCTATTTCTTCGAGCTGATCCGGATGTACCGGGTGGAGTACCTGGAGCACGATGGGGACCCGCCGGCCGCCACCGTCTTCTAGGGCGCCCGGCGCCCCTCCCGCTCGCGCGCGAATTGGGGGGTAAACACGCCGAAGGCGGGAGGCCCGACCGGACCTCCCGCCTTCGCTGTTACGGGCCGACCGGAACCTAGTTGGTCCGGGTCAGCTCCACCCGCCGGTTCTGCGCCCGGCCTTCCGCCGTCTTGTTGGAGGCGATCGGCTTGGAGGGGCCGAAGCCCTTGGCGGTCAACCGGTCTTCAGCCACGCCGTGCGCGATCAGGAACTGCCGCACAGCCTCGGCCCGCTGCTTCGACAGGCGGGCATTCACCGCCGCGCTGCCGGTGTTGTCGGTGTGGCCGGCCACCTGGACCTTGATGCTGTCGTTGGCCACCAGCGACTCCGCCACGCCGTTGAGAATGGTCTCCGACTCCGGCGTCAGCGTCGCCTTGCCGGTCTCGAAGTTCACACCCTCGAGGATGAGCGTCTTCTTGGTCGCCTCGAAGAGGATCTGGCAGCCCTCGGCGTCGACCGTTGTTCTGATTGGCGTGCTGGGGCAGCGGTCGGCGGAGTCGACCACCCCGTCGCCATCGGTATCCAGCGGGCAGCCACGCTCGTTTACCTTCTCGCCCGCCGGCGTGTTGGCGCAGGCATCCTGGTCGTCGGTCACGCCGTCGCCGTCGGCGTCCTTGGGCAGCGAGCAGCCCTTCTCGTCCACCTGGTCGCCCTTCGGGGTGTCTTTGCACTGATCCTTGTCATCCATCACGCCGTCGCCGTCGGCATCCTTGGGCAGCGAGCAGCCCTTCGCGTCCACCTGGTCGCCAGCCGGGGTGTCGGCGCAGGCGTCGGTGTCGTCCAGCACGCCGTCGCCGTCGCTGTCCTTGAGCGTGCAGCCCTTGGCGTCCACCTTGTCGCCGGCGGGGGTGTCCTTGCACTGATCCACCCCGTCGACCACGCCGTCCTTGTCGCTGTCGCGGTTCGCGGCGCCGTGGTACCCGGGCATGAAGGCGAGGCCCGCCTCGAGGCCATAGTTGAGGTTGTATCCGGCGCGGCCCTCGGGCACGTCGTTCGCGGGCGAGGGAACCCAGTCCACGTAGGTATCGACGCGGATGGAGACCACATCGCCCGTCCCCAGCCGGAAGCCGATCTTGCCGTAGGGGCCGTCGTCGCTCACGTCCTCGGCCTCACTGACCTTGTACATCGTGTGCGTATAGCCGGCGCCGATCAGTGCGCCGAGTCCCTTGGAGCCGCCGGTGTTGTAGGCCAGCCCGATGCGGAGCGGGACGTAGTCGACCTTTGTGTCGTTGGCGCCGTTCACCTTTACCCAGGCGCCTTCGCCTTCGACGGCGATGTGGTCGGTGAAGAAGTAGCCGAGCCGAGCGCCTGGCCCCGCCTTGGGCTGGTCGAACCTCAACGAGTTGTCGAAGTAGGCGATGTCGGCGAAGGCACCAATTTCCAGAACGCCCTTCTGCTGCGCGTGAGCGGCGGTCGTCGCGACCACCAGAGCGGTACAGACCAGGGTAGATCGACGCATCATCCCTCCTCCAGAAGACCGGCTGGACCCTGCGGCTGTTCAGAATGGAACACTGGCGGTCCAATCGGCACCAATATATAGAGGTCCCGGTCCAAACTTCTACCTATCTTGGTACATGTCCCCCTCACAATTGCTCGTGCTTCGCCTCGTCAGCGCCGCCGGACTGGTCCTGGCGGCCGGTCCGGACACCGAGCTGCAGGTGCTCCGGGTCTCACCTGGGACGGACGCCGCCCCGACGGCCACGGTGACCGTCACCTTCGACCGGCCGGTGGCGGGCTCGCTCGACCGGAGCGTCGATCCGGGCGGCATCTTCCGGATCGAGCCCGCGGTCCGGGGGCGGTTGGACTGGCGTGACCCGGTCACCCTCCGGTTCCGGCCCGAGGCACCGCTGCCGGCCAATACCTCCTACACCGTCACCGTCTCGGACCGATTCGAGGCCATGGACGGGAGCCGGTTGCCGGCGCCTTATGTGCACCAATTCCGGGTGCGGGGCCCACGAATCCTCGCGGCGCAGCCGGTCAACCAGGGTGGCGGCCTGCCGTTTCTCACCCCCGATGCCCGCTTCGAGCTCGTCGTCGATGCACCGCTGGACACCGCCGAGGCCAACGCGGCGGTATACCTCGAGTTCAATCGGTTCTGCCGTCAGCCGGGCGTGGTCCGGCTTCGTGTCGAAGCGCAGCGGCCGGTGCGCGAGGACGACCGCTGGGATTTTCGGGAGGCCGGCGGGTGGGATCGGGACCGCGCCGCCGACCCGTTGCGGCGAGTCGTGCGATTCGCGCCGCGCACGCCGCTCCCGCTCGCGTGCTCGGGCGAGCTGGTAGTCCCGTCCGCCTTCGACGAAGCGGGGCGCGCGTCGCCGCAGCGCTGGCCCCTCAGCACCTACGGACCGCTGCGACTGGTGAAGGCCCGCTGCGGATGGGAAGGGCGGTACTGTCCCACCGGACCCGTCACCCTGCGATTCAGCACGCCGGTGCGCGGAGCCGACGTGCTCCGGTTGGTCCGGCTCCGTCCCGCGGCCACCTTCACCGTGAGCGACACCGCCGATACCCGGCCGGAGTGGGTGCTCGAGACCGAGCTCCGGCCCCGCACGGGGTACGCCGTCGTGGTGGATCCCGCGCTCACCGACGTCTTCGATCAGCGGCTCCGGGACAACCCGGTGGCCACCCTCACCACGACCGGGTACGCGCCGACGATCGACTATCCGTCCGGGCGCGCGGTGGTGGAGCGGGTCGGCGGCCGGACCTTCGGGCTCAGCTTCGTCAACGTGGACACCCTCGAGGTGGTCACCGCGCCGGTTCCCGATTCGCTGGAGCCCGCGTTCCTCGCGCGGAGCGAATGGAACTGGCGCGAGCTCTGGCCCGCCCTCCAAGCCAAAGCCACCCGGCGGAAGATCGCGGTCCCCGGAGTGCGGGACCGGGTGCGGATCTACGGCGTGCCGCTCACGCCGCCGGCGCGGCGCGGCGGTGGGGGCCCGAGCCTGATGGCGGTCCAGGTGACCGCGCCCGGACTCGACTCCCTCTCTCGCTCGGCGCGCCCGATCGCCCTGCTGCAGGTGACCGACCTGGGGGTCCACGCCCGGATCGGCGCGGAGGAGGGTGTCGTCTGGGTCACCGGCGCGAGCGATGGCCGCCCCCGCCCGGGCACCGCCGTAGTGTTGCACGACGCCTCCGGGCGGGAGCTCGCGCGGGCGGTGACCGACTCCCAGGGGATCGCGCGCCTTACCCGGTTCGCCGCGGCCTCGCCACAGGAGGAGGAGTCGCCCTACCGCTACGGCTTCCAGGGCTATGTCGTCGCCACGCTGGGAGCCGACCGCGCGCTGCTCGGCATCAGTGAGTACGACCCGGACCTGAGCCCCTGGCGCTTCAACGTCGGTGCGGCGTGGGGCATCGCCCGGCTGCCGGTGGCCGCCGCCGTGTTCACCGAGCGGGGGATCTATCGTCCCGGCGAGCCCCTCTTCGCCAAGGCGATCGTTCGAAACGGCCCCCTCGGCGCGCTCGGCGCCCCGCCGCGCGGGGACTCCCTCCGCTGGATCTTCCACGACCGCGCCGACCAGACCACGGGCGAGACCGGCGTGCTGCGCGACAGCACCGTCGCGCTCTCCGAGTTCGGCACGGCCGAGCAGCGCTTCCCGGTCCCCGCCGGCGCGGCGCTCGGCGAGTACGGCGTCTCGCTCCAGCTTCGGCGCGACGGCCGGTGGCAGGACGTGGCGGCCACCTACTACCGCGTGGCCGAGTATCGTCCTCCCGAGTTTCTGGTGGACGTGCGCGCCGACAGCGGGACCCGCTTCGCGGGAGACTCGGTCCACACCGCGGTCGAGGCCCGCTACCTGTTCGGCGCCCCGATGGGCCGGGCGGCGACGCGCTGGACGCTGCGCCGCCAGAGCGTGGACGGCTGGGAGCTCGGCATCCCGGGCACCGAGAGCTTCTTCCTCGGCGAGACCGGATGGTGGTACGAGGAGTACGATCCGCAGGCGGCCCAGGTCACCGTGCAGGCCAGCGGGATCGACACTCTCGACACCGGCGGCCGCCTGGCGCTGTCGCTGCCGGTCGGGCCCACCGAGCGAGGCAAGGCCTCGCGCGCCACCTTCGAGGCCACCGTCACCGACGTGAACCGGCAGACGGTGTCCGCGTCCGCCTCGGTCCTGGTGCACCCGGCGGCGTTCTATCTCGGCCTGCGCCCCGCCGGCAAGCGGTACTTCTGGACTGCGGGTCAGCCGGCCGACGTGGAGGTGATCGCGGTGCAACCCGACGGCCGGCGGGTGAGCGGGGTCCGGGTCGAGGGCACCGTCGTCCGGCGGGAGTGGCACCAGGTTCGGCGCGAGCGCGGGGGCTATGCCGAGGTGGTGGGCGAATGGGTCTCCGACACCGTCGCCCGCTGCACTCCGGTGAGCGCCGGCGACCCCGTGCCGTGCCGATTCACCCCGCCGGCCGGCGGGTCCTACATCGTGACCGTGAGCGCGACCGACGAGCAGGGCCGGGAGGCGCGGAGCAGCCTGTATCACTGGGCGGTGGGTAAGGACTGGGTGCCCTGGAACGACGAGAGCCAGTTCAAGATGGACGTGGTTCCCGACAAGAGCCGCTACGCCGTGGGCGACACCGCGACCATCCTCTTCGCCTCGCCCTTCACCGGCGCCGAGGCCTGGATCACGGTGGAGCGCGAGGGCCTGATCCAGCAGCGGCGGCTCCGCATCGCGAGCGGCACCACCACCATCTCGCTGCCCATCACCGAGGCGCTCGCGCCCAACGCCTTCGTCTCCATCGTGGTCGCGCGGGGACGAAGCGCGCCGCCCGGCCCGCTCGACGATCCGGGGCGGCCCACCATCCGGGTGGGCTACGCCGAGCTCCGGGTGACGCCCGAGCAGAAGCGCCTCGCGGTGACCCTCACACCGTCCTCGCCCGAATACCGGCCCGGCGACAGCGCGCGGGTAGCGCTCCAGGTGCGGGATGCGGCCGGTGCCGGCCAGCGGAGCGAGGTGACGCTGTGGGCGGTGGACGAGGGCGTCCTCGCGCTCACCGGATACCGGACGCCTGATCCGATCGACCTGGTCTACCGTCCCCGCGGACTCGGCATGCGGCTCGCCAGCACCCTCACCGCTGTCACGCCTCAGGTCCCCGAAGGGATCAAGGGCAAGCGCGCGCCGGGCGGGGGCGGCGGCGCCGATGCGGCGGACATCCTCCGCTCCCGCTTCCAGACTACCGCTTTCTTCCTCGGCTCGGTGGTGACCGGAGCCGACGGCCGCGCCACCGCGGTCGCCCGCCTGCCCGACAACCTCACCACCTTTCGGCTCATGGCGGTCGCGGTGACGGCGGGCGACCGGTACGGGAGCGGCGAGTCGACCCTGCTGGTGACCCGGCCGCTCGTGGCGCGTCCGGCGCTCCCCCGCTTCCTCCGCGACGGCGATCGTTTCGCCGCGGGTGTAGTGGTGAACCGGCGCGACGCCGCCGCGGCCGAGGCGACGGTCGAAGCCTCCGCCCGCGGGATCGACCTGCGCGGCAAGCGGAAGCAGACCGTCCGGCTCGAGCCCGGCCGCGGGCGGGAGGTTCGGTTCGAGTTCCGGGCCCGCCCCGGCGACAGCGTCGCCTTCCGCTTCGACGCCCGTTCGGGCCGCGACGCCGACGCGGTGGCGCTCGGACTGCCGCTCCGGCCGTCGTCCCACCCGCGGGCGACTACCGTGTCGGGCGTGTTGCGGGACAGCGCGCTGGCCACGGTCCCGCTTCCCGCCGACGTGGATCCCGAGCGGTCCCGGCTGCAGCTCAGCCTGGGCTCCTCGCCACTCGGCTTCATCCGGGGCGCCGCGCGCTGGCTCCAGGTCTATCCCTACGCCTGCTCGGAGCAGCTCGCGAGCTCGGCCGAGCCGCTGGTGGCGCTCTACCGATCGGGGGCGCTGCTGGGCGCGGACACCGCTGTGCTGCGCCGGGCACGCACCGACCTCGAGACCGTGGTCGCCACCCTGACCCGACGGCAGCGGGATGATGGCGGCATCGGCCTGTGGAGCTCCGGCGACTGGACCACGCCATGGCTCACGGCATACGCCGGGTCGGTGTTGCTCGATGCCAAGGCCGCGGGCCTCATGGTGGACGATTCGGTGCTCGCCCGGCTGGGCGACTACCTGCACCGCTCGCTGGCCGAGGAGAAGCTGCCCGTAGTGCCGGTGGCCGCGTGGTACGGCCGCGACGACGTCCGCTTGAGCGAGCGGGTCATGGCCGCGGACTACCTGAGCCGTGCGGGCATTCCCGACCGCGCCGCGGAGAACGAGTTGCTGCGGACCGCCGCCCAGCTCGCCTGGGAGGACCGGGTGCGTCTGGCCCATGTCTTCGCGCGCCGGGGTGACCGCGCGGGCGCGACCCGGCTGCTCGAGCCCGCCTGGGCAGCGGTCAAGGTCGAAGGCCGCACCGCCACCCTCCCCAGGGCGACGGTGCGAGACTTCTACTTCTATTCCCGGGTCCGGCCCACCGCGTGGCTGCTCGCGGCCACGCTGGCGGTGGACCCGGCCCATCCCCTGGTGGGCCCGCTGGTCGAGACGCTGATCCGTCAGGGCCAGACCGACGAATGGGTCTGGAATACCCAGGACTACGGCACCGCGGTGGATGCGCTGGCCGAATATCAGCGCCGCCAGGCGATCGGCGCGTCCAGGAGCATCCGGGTCACCGCCGGTGGACGGACCGTCTTCGAGGGAGCCGGCGCCGCCGCGCGTGACTCGGCCGTCTCGCTCAAGGGCCTCGTCGCGAAGGGTACGCCGCCCCGGCTCGAGCTCGCACTCCGCGCGGGCTCGCCGGACACCGTTCCGCTCTTCTACTTCCTCACCGTCACTGCCATGACGAAGGAACCGGCCGTGCGCCCCGGCGACCGGGGAATCCAGGTGGAGCGCTGGTACGAGCGCTACGCCGACGGGAAGCCGGTCACCGAGGTCGCGGAGGGCGAGCTGGTGCGGGTCCGTCTCAAGGTGAAGGTCCCGGCGGAGCGGCACTTCGTGGTGCTCGACGACGCCCTGCCCGCGGGGCTCGAGGCGGTGGATCTGAGTCTGCGGACCGTGGGCGGTGTGCCTGGACCCGGTGCCGCCGACACGGCCTCGGCCGGCCCGGGTGAGGAAGGCATTGACGACGGGGAAGCGCCCTACCGGTGGGCCTACGGCATGTGGGACGCGGGCTGGTGGTCGCCGTTCGATCACCGCGAGCTCCGCGACGATCGGGTGGTCTACGCAGCCACGATACTCTGGAAAGGCGAGTACACCGCATCCTACCTGGCCCGCGCGACGACGCCGGGCACCTTCACGCGACCGCCCGCTCACGCGGAGGAGATGTACAATCCCGCGGTGTACGGCGAGAGCGACGGGGGGAGGTTCACGGTCGTCCCCGCGCCGAGCGGGGCGCGATGATCCGGTCGCGTGGGCGTCGGATCGGCGCGGCGATCCTGCTGCCCGCGGCGGTCGCCGCGCTCGCGCTCTTCGCATGGATATCGTGGCCCATCCCATCCCAGCTCCTCCGATCGGGGCTCGAGCCGGGGACGGTCCTGCGGGATCGGGAGGGGCGAATCCTGCGCGACGCGCGCGCCGTCGACGGCAGCCGCCGCCGCTGGGTGCCGCTCGACCGTGTGGATCCAGACGTCATCGCCGCCTTTCTGGCCGCGGAGGACCGGCGCTTCTACCGGCACCACGGGGTGGACCTGCTCGCCGCCGCGCGCGCCGCGCGCGCCAATCTCCGCGCCGGGCGCATCGTCTCCGGCGGCTCCACCATCACGATGCAGCTCGCCCGGATTCTGCGGCCGTCCCCGCGCACCTGGCTGGGGAAAGGGGCGCAGGTGCTCTGGGCGGTTCGGCTGGAGCGTCGCCTCGACAAACAGACCATCCTCGAGCAGTACCTGAACCGGCTGCCGCTGGGGCAGGGGACCAACGGGGTGGAGTCCGCCGCCTCGCTCTACTTCGGAACCACGGCCACCGACCTGAGTCTGGGGCAGGCCGCCCTGCTCGCCGGCCTGGCCCGAGCCCCCTCGGCCGACAACCCGCTGGTGTCCCGTGGACGGGCCGAGGCCCGGCGGGCGTACGTGCTCCGCCGGCTTCGAGCGACGGGATACGCCTTCGGCGACGCCGTGGTTCGTGCGGCCGCCGAGCCGCTCCTGGCGCGGAGCCGGCCCACCGGCTTTATGGCGCCTCACTTCACCACCCGGGTGCTCGGGGAGCTGGATCGCTCGGGGGAGACGTTGCCCACGGGGTGGCGCACCTCGCTCGATTTAGCGCTCCAGCAGGAGGTGGAGTCGGAGGTCAGGCACACCGTCGAGACCCTGGCGGACCGGGGCGCCCGCCAGGCGGCGGCGGTGGTGCTGGACAACCACTCGGGAGAGATCCTCGCCTGGGTCGGCTCGCCCGACTTCTGGGCCGACACCGCCGGCCAGGTGGACATGGTGCTGAGTCCCCGGCAGCCCGGCTCGGCGCTCAAGCCGTTCCTGTACGCCCTCGCCTTCGACCGGGGCTTCACTCCGGCCTCGATTCTCCCGGACATCGCGCGAGTGTATCAGACCGGCACCGGCCCCTACCGGCCGCGCAACTACGATCGCCGGTACCACGGCCCCGTGCGCGCGCGCGAGGCGCTCGCCAGCTCCTACAACGTGCCGGCGGTCGAGCTCGCGAGCCGGCTCGGCGTGGGCTCCCTGCTCCACACCCTTCGGCTCGCCGGATTCGCGTCGTTGGGCCGGAGCGCCGACCACTACGGGCTCGGACTGTCGCTCGGGAACGGAGACGTGACCCTGCTCGAGCTGGCCAACGGATACCGCGCGCTGGGCAACGGCGGCGTGTGGCGGCCGGTCACCTGGCGCGCGAGCGATCCCGACCGCGTCCCCGAGCCCGGCCGGCGTCTGGCCTCGGCGCAGGCGGCGGCTCTGGTGCTGGACATCCTGGGCGACCGAGCGGCCCGCATCCCCGGCTTCGGCGTGGAGACCCCGCTCGACTTTCCGTTCCCCGCGGCCGTGAAGACCGGCACCTCGCGCCATTTCACCGACAACTGGGCCGTGGCGGCGACCGGCCGGTTCACGGTCGCCGTATGGGTCGGCAACTTCAATGGCCGGCCGATGGACGGCGTGAGCGGGGTGACGGGGGCGGGCCCGCTCCTGCACCGGACCGTGCTGGCGGCCGCTCGGCGGTATCCGCCGGGCGCGCTTCCAACCCCCTCGTCGGCCGGCGCGGTGCCGCTCGCCATCTGCCGGCTCTCGGGGATGCGCGCGGGCCCCGACTGCCCGGCGGAAACCGAGTGGTTCATCCCGGGCACGGAGCCCGCTCGGCGGTGCGACTGGCACGTGAGCGGCGGAGTGGCCCTTCCGGCCGAATACGCCGAATGGGCCGGTGAGGTCGAGCCGGCCCTTCCGGCCCCCGCACCGGCGACGGCGACGCGCTCGGAGGATCGTTTCCAGATCGTCTCGCCGCTGGACGGAGACCGCTACCGCATTCCGCCGGGCAGCGACCCCCGGTACGCGACGATCGCGCTTCGCGCCGCGGGTCCGGGGACGCCGGCCGCGCGCTGGTACGTGGACGGCGCGCGCTATGCCGGGACTCGCTGGACGCTCGTCCCCGGCACCCATCGGATCCGGGCTCTCGGCGCCGGCGGGCAGCATGCCGAGATCTCCATCACAGTGGAATGACCGACGTCGCTATACATTCCCCGACATGACGACGACGCTCACCACCCGCCGGCTCGGCACCACGGACATGACCATCACGACCGTCGGCTTCGGCGCCTGGGCCGTCGGCGGCGGCGACTGGGCCTTCGGCTGGGGCCCGCAGGAGGACGACGAGTCGATCGCGACGATCCGGCACGCCCTCGCGCGGGGGATCAACTGGATCGACACCGCGGCCGTGTATGGGCTGGGACACTCGGAAGAGGTGGTCCGGCGCGCGCTCGATGGCGTTCCTGCCGCCGAGCGGCCGTACATCTTCACCAAGTGCGGCATGGTGTGGGATGAGCGGGATCGGATGGCGTCGCCCCACCAGGACCTGCGGCCCGCCTCCATCCGGCGAGAGTGCGAAGCGTCGCTTCGTCGCCTCGGCGTCGAGCGGATCGACCTTTACCAGTTCCACTGGCCCGACGAGACCGGCACCGCGGTGCAGGACTCCTGGGCCGAGATGGTTCGGCTGGTCGAGGCCGGGAAGGTGCGCGCGGCCGGAGTCTCCAACTTCGACGTGGACCTGCTCGCGCGCTGCGAGGCCGTCCGGCACGTGGATTCGCTCCAGCCGCCATTCTCGCTGATTCGCCGCCAGGCGGCGGATGCGGAGATCCGGTGGTGCGCGGAGCACGAGACCGGCGTCATCGCGTACAGCCCGCTGCAATCCGGTATCCTGACCGAGCGCTTCTCGGCCGAGCGCGTCGCGGCGCTGGCCGACGGCGACTGGCGGCGGCGCTCCTCCGACTTCAAGCCCCCCAAGCTGCGCCGCAATCTCGCGCTCAGGGACGCGCTCCTTCCGGTGGCGGAGCGGCATGCCACCACCGTGTCCGCCGTGGCCATCGCCTGGACCCTGGCCTGGCATGGCGTCACCGGGGCGATCGTGGGCGCGCGCACGCCGGACCAGGTCGACGGATGGATCGGCGCCGCGTCGCTGGAGCTGGACCCGCGCGATCTGGACGAGATCGCCCGCGCGGTGGCCCAGAGCGGCGCCGGAGCCGGCCCCGCGCTACCCCGCTAGACCGCCGTGGCGATCCACCACATCACCGCCATCGCCGGCGACCCCGGCCGCAATCTCCGCTTCTACACTCGGACGCTGGGCCTTCGGCTGGTCAAGCTCACCGTCAACTACGACGACCCCGCGACCTACCACTTCTACTTCGGCGACGAGCTGGGCCGGCCGGGGACGATCCTGACGTTCTTCCCCTGGCCCGACGGCAGCCCGGGCCGTCTGGGGACGGGACTGGTCGCCGCGGTCGGGTTCGCCATTCCTCCGGGCTCGCTCGGATTCTGGATCGAGCGGCTGCTCGCGCAGGGAGTGCGCTATCAGGGACCGACGCGCCGGTTCGAGGAGCCGGTGCTCGCCTTCGCCGACCCCGACGGTCTCGCGCTCGAGCTCATCGCCACCGAGCGCGCGAGGGAGATCCCGGGGTGGGCCGACGGCCCGGTGCCGCCGGAGCACGCGATCCGGGCGCTGCACGGCGCGACCGTCTGGGAGGACGGGGACAGCGGCGCGGCCGACCTGCTGACCGGTCAGCTCGGGTTCCGACGGGCCGCGGAGGAGGGGAACTTCCTGCGCCTGCACGGCGGCGACGAGCGTGGTGCGGTGCTCGATCTGCGGCGGGCACCCGGGTTCTGGCGCGGGGCGGGCGGGGTCGGCATCGTGCACCACATCGCGTTCCGGGCGGCGGACTCTGCGGACCAGGTCGCCAGACGGACGGCGCTGGAGCAGGCGGGGTACGACGTCACGCCGGTGC
The DNA here is from genome assembly GCA_036566145.1 of Gemmatimonadales bacterium. Classification (GTDB taxonomy): domain Bacteria; phylum Gemmatimonadota; class Gemmatimonadetes; order Gemmatimonadales; family GWC2-71-9; genus CAVVWJ01. The sequence goes on along the minus strand of DATCWW010000561.1, from coordinate 3,416 downwards.
TCGACCGGACCTATTTCCGCTCGGTGTATTTCAGGGAGCCAGGCGGGGTGCTCTTCGAGGTCGCCACCGACGGGCCCGGGTTCACGGTGGACGAGAGCGTCGCGGAGCTGGGAACTTCGCTCAAGCTCCCGGCACGCTACGAGCCGATTCGCGAGCGCGTGGCCGGCGCGCTGCCGTCCCTCCTGCTCCCTCCGGCACTCCAGCGCGCCCCGGTGGATCCATGGCCTTGACCCCGCAAGATCGGGGGCGCTCTTGCACTTCGGGCATCTTTCGGTGTTTCTTCTCTTCCGAGGCCCAAGTGACGGCGCCATGGTAAGAACGACGCCGCTCCAGCGGTCCCCCGGGGCGGGGCGCCGCCCTATGCCTATCCCTTCCACCGGCCGCGCCGCAGTTGCCGGTTCACCTCGATGAGGGCCTATGTGATGCTTTCTGCCGCCCTTGAACACGAGCGCCTCCTGATCGCCGAGCGCCTCCTTTCCGAGATCGAACGCCGCCACGGCCTGCCACACCCCGATAAACGAGAGATTCACCCCGTCATCACCGATCGCTTTCTCGCCACCTACCTTCCCGAGGCCAGGGAGGGGGAGCCTGCGCCGCTCGCGCTCGAGTACGCGTTCGCCCCCAACCTCAGTGATGCCCTGCGATTGTTGCAGGAGGTAGTGAACGAGTCAGCCGAGGGCCGCGGCGCCGCGATGTACATCTACGACCTGGATACCGGGCTGGCCGCCGACACGACTCCGGCGAACTGAACCCGTACGGTCGGACGAGGTGAGCGGCGAGCGCTTGAAGGACGGGCTCGCCGCTCACCTCGTGTCGTTCCGCAAACCGGCCACCTCTCGCGTCGTCCTCTGTAGGAGAATCCTGGAGGAGACCCCCGATGCGCATGCTCGCCTTCGCCGCCGCGGCCGGTGCCGCCGGCCTGACCGCCGCTCCCGCCACGGCCCCGAAGATCGTCGAATACGTCATCCCCCGACCCGGAAATTTCCCTCACGATCCGGCGGTCGCGAAGGACGGCACGATCTGGTACACCGATCAGGCCAACAGCTTCATCGGTCATCTCGATCCGGAGACGGACAAGATCGTGGACTACCCCACGCCGACGCCGGGCTCGGGTCCGCACGGACTCACGGTGGCGCCCGACGGCGCGGTGTGGTATACGGGGCAGGGCGCCGGCGTCATCGGACGGGTGGATCCGAAGACCGGGGCGATCAAGGAGTTTCCGCTGCCCTCGACCGCGCGCAATCCGCACACGCCGATCTACCACCAGGGCAAGGTGTGGTTCACCGACGCCAACAACAACAGCTACGGCCGGCTCGATCCGGTGAGCGGCAAGGTGGAGGTGTGGCAGGCGCCCACGCCCAACTCGGTCCCCTACGGGATCGTCCCCGCCCCCGACGGATCCATCTGGATCGCCCACCTCGGCACCAACAAGCTCGGACATGTGGACCCGAAGACGGGGAAGCTCACCGAGAGCACCCTGCCCGAGGGGGCCCGTCCTCGTCGCCTGCAGGTGGGCGACGACGGGACCGTCTGGTACACCGACTACGGGCGCGGGTACCTGGGGGCGTTCGATCCGGCGACGCGCGAGATCCGGGAGTGGAAGTCCCCGGGCGAGAACGCCGGGCCATACGGTATCGCCATCGGCACCGACGGCCGGATCTGGTACTGCGAGTCGCGCACCGGCCGCATGGTGGCGTTCGACCCCAAGACCGAGAAGATGGAAGTGGTGCCGATCCCGACGGCCGGAGCCATCGTCCGGCACATGGAGACCGACAGCACCCGGCATCGGGTGTGGCTGGCCTTGAGCGGCACCGGGCGGCTGGGCAAGATCGAGGTGGGCGGGAAGTAGGCCTCACTCTTGAAGGAGCAGTGAACATGTCCGTCGTCACCGGTCTTCATCACGTCACCGCCATCGCCGGCGATCCGCAGGAGAACCTCGACTTCTACGCCGGCCGGCTCGGCATGCGGCTGGTGAAGCGCAGCGTCAACCAGGACGTCCCGGGCACCTACCACCTCTTCTATGCCGACGGCGCCGGCCACCCCGGGAGCGATCTCACCTTCTTTCCCTGGCCCGACATGCTGCCCGGACGGCAGGGCGTCGGTCACACGGTGGAGGTGGGGCTCGCGGTGCCGCCGGGCAGTCTCAACTGGTGGCACAGTCGCCTGCGCGACAGCGGGACGGCCCTGCAACCGATCGAGACCCGCTTCGGCGAGCGGGTGCTGCCGCTCCACGATCCACATGGGCTTCCGGTCGCCCTGGTGGAGACCGCCGATCCCCGGGAGTTCACGCCGTGGGACGGGAGCCCGGTGCCGACCGACGGGCAAGTTCGCGGGCTCCACGGCGTGCGGCTCCTGGAGCGGCAGCTCGCGCCGACCGCCACCTTCCTGGCCGACGGGCTCGGCTTCCGACTGGTGGCGGAGGAGAGCGGCTGGCGGCGCTATGCGGTGGGGGACGGCGGCTCCGGCCGAGTGCTCGACCTGCGGGCCAGTGCCGAGGCGCCGCGGGGCGAGTGGGGAGTCGGGAGCGTGCACCACATCGCCTGGCGGGTTCCCGACGACGCGGCGGAGCTCCTGGCCCAGCGGCGCATCCTGGAGGCGGGGCGGCGGCCGACCGAGGTGATCGATCGGTTCTGGTTCAAGTCGGTCTACTTCACCGAGCCGGGCGGTGCGCTGTTCGAGGTCGCCACCGACGGGCCGGGGTTCGGCGTCGACGAGGCGCCCGAAGAGCTGGGTACCGCGCTGGTACTGCCGCCCTGGCTCGAGCGGCAGCGCGCGGTCATCGAGGCGGGGCTGCCGCCGCTGCGCATGCCGGCCGCCCCGGCGGGGACGCCGAGCGGGACGCGCTGATCGCCCGATCGCGCCACGGGAAGGGTTGCGTCCCGGCCCGTCTGTCTGCATAGTTATGCATTATGCAATCGAACCGGCGAGTCATCGCGCTCGCCTTCTCCGGCGGTCTCGATACCTCCTACTGCGTTCCCCGGCTCACCGAGGATGGGTGGGCGGTGCACACCGTGTACGTCGATACCGGCGGCTCGACCCTGGCGGAGCGCGCCGCCATCCGACAGCAGGCCGAGGCGGTGGGCGCGGTCGAGCACCACGAGGTGGATGCCCGGGAGCAGGTCTACGACCGGTTCGTCCGCTTCCTGATTCAGGGCAACGTGCTGCGGGGGGAGGTCTACCCCCTGAGCGTCTCGGCCGAGCGGACCCAGCAGGCGCTCTCGGTGATCGAGGTCGCCCGCCGGATCGGCGCCGAGGCGGTCGCCCACGGCTCCACCGGGGCCGGCAACGACCAGGTGCGCTTCGACGTCGCGCTCCGGGTGCTGGCCCCCGAGCTGCGCGTCGTGACCCCGATCCGCGACGAGGCCGTGCGGCGGGAAGGGGCGATCGCCTTCCTCGAGGCCCGCGGGCTGCCGGTC
>DATCWW010000551.1:0-13709 GCA_036566145.1 Gemmatimonadales bacterium | reverse complement strand
CCAGCCGTGACGGCGGGGGGATCGCGGCGGCCAGCGGCGCGGCACCCCAGCGGAGAAGGAACGGCCCCAGCGCCAGCAGAGCGGCGATCGGAAGCCACAAGAGGGCGATGAGGTTGGCCCGGCCCACCGACATGCTCGCGTCACGCCCAGCGGGCGGAGCCGGCGCCGTCACACCGATTTGCTCTCCCACTCGGAGACACCGGTGATGCGGCCGACGTTGACCAGCGCGACCCGGATCTTCCTGGCCTTGGGCGAATCCGCCGCCTCGCCGTACCCGGTCAGGCGGCAGTCGCGCAGGACCACGAGATTGGGCTGCTGCCGCAGGAAGTCGGACACCCGGACGTTGACCAGCACCTCCAGCGTGCCCCGGAGCAACCCCTCGGGGAGGAGGCATCCGACCTGGTGGGCCGAGGTCCGGCCGATGCTGCCGGCGGTTTCGATCAGCTCGTCACCCTGGGTGGGCTCCACCAGGAGAATCGAGTCGCGCCGGACCCCCACGAAGGGGAGGCGTGACTCCTCGCCCGGAATCCGGACCCGGGTGGCCTTGATGACGCCGACGCCGCCGGCGAGAAAGTCCACCAGGCTCTGGTGCTGGGGGACGTGGAAGGTGACGGCGAACCAGCCGATGTCGGTGAGGATGTTCGCGGTGGACTGTCGCAGCTGTGGGGCGCTGTAGTGCATGATGCCGGGGGCGCTCAGCGCGGCTGGCTGAACTCGGGTCCAAGCAGCAGGCCCTGGCTGGTATACTCCCCGATCTTCTCGCCGTTGAGCCAGAGCTCGAGCACCGGGGGCACCCGGTACTGCAGGTACGAGCCGTACGCCTTGAGCAGGCGGCCGAGGTTGTACTCCACCGACTGACTCTCCCGGTATCCGTCACCCAGAACGAGAATGAGCAGGCCCGGCCGGTACTCGCCGTACTCGGCGACCACGCCAAGGCGGGTGAGGTCGTTCAACGCCTGGCGCACGCCGGGGTGCAGCGTGATCGGCGGCGGCGGGACCGCCGGCGCCCGGCCGGACGGCGTGGAATCGGCGCCGCCTGCCGCTTCGGTGGCGCCTTCGGTGCCGGCCTGGAAGAGCTGGGCCGGGTCCCCCGCGCTGGTGCCGGGGCCGCGGGCAAAGGCGACCGTCCGGTGCACGTCGTTCAGGACCAGGTCCACCTTCCCACCCTCGGTCAGGTGGACCCGCTGGCCGACGAGGCTGTTGCTGGGGCCGCTCGTCCCCGTGGCCGCCGCGGCGGTGTTGAGGGCGGCGACCACGAAATACTCGCCCCGCGGGAGATCGGAGAACACGAACCGGCCCTGGGCATCGGTCAGCGCGGTCCGGAGGTACTTCTGCTCCCGATCGTCGGCCGAACGGAGGTTGAGGCCCCCGACCACGGTGCGGTTCCACCACTCCGTGGAGTAGGAAGTGACCGGGTTGAGCGAGACCTGGCTGCCCTCGGCGGGCCGGGTCTGGCCCCCCTCGGCGCGGACCATCACCTGCCCGCTGATCGTGCCGGTACCGGCGTACGCGTACTGGGCGTATTCCTGCTCGTTGAACGCCGCTTGCCGCGCGGCGGGACCCGTCGCGTGGGCGCATCCGGTGGCCAGCGCCGCCACCAAAAGAAGAGAAGGAGCACGCGTCAGCGGCGGCAGCATGGGTACTCGAGTCCGGGCATGGGTTTGGGTCGGAGCGATGGGCTGCGCAGGTGCCTCAAGTCTACACCCCTCAAGCTCGAACGCCAGCGGACCCGAAGAGTCCGCCGGCGGGCGGCGACCGGTGTCGGAAGGTGGCTACTCGGCGGGTGCGCGGCGATGGCGCCGGGACGGCTCCCGGCGAGCGAACGGATCCGGGGCAGCCTCGCCCTGTCCGGCGGACGGGTTCCGGATGATATACCACACGCTCTCGGGACCGTAGGGGTCCGAAAGCCGCCGGGCGACGATCCCGTCGAGATCCATCCGCCGGGCGGCGGCGAAGAGCGCCCGGCCATGCTCCTCCAGCGCGAAGATCTTGAACAGCGGACCGGTGTCGCGGGGGAAGAGCTCGGCCAGCGATGCGCGGCGTCGAGCCAGCGGAGATGACCGCAGGTCGGTGTCGAGCCAGGGAAGGTCGAACGCGCCGAACGCCGGAAACCCCTCACCCGGCGCGGCTCCGCGCACCGGCGCGCCGTGCCGGTCCAGTGTGACGAGCAGACCGTCGAGGACGGCCTCCCCGACCCGCGGGGCCACCTCGGTGAGTCGGGCCTGCAGCTCGTCGAGGCCGGGAGCCGGCTGCTCGCCGAGGGGGGTGATATGGCACCCCGCGTCGTGCAGATGCAGGAGGGCGCGGCGGCCGTCGTAGAGCGGCTCGAACAGCCAGTCGGGGCTGTCGAACGGGGCTGAGCGGGTGACGAACGAGATCGGCTCGACCGGCGAGACCAGGCTCGTGGACATGACGGCTCCTCGACCGGCACACCGGTCGTTGGAGCCCTCTCCACGAAGAGGGCGCTTCGGATGAGGCGGGGTACCCCCGCCGGGCTAACCTACCTCGCCGTTTCGGCCCAGGCCAGGGCTTCCTCGGCGGTGCGTGCCCGGTAGACCCCTGGTGCGTCTCCGGTCCAGGCGTCCAGAAACCGGCCCAGCTTCCCGTAGGTGTTGTCCAGCGCGGCGTGGGGAATGCCCAGGAGCAGGCTGAGCAGGTGCGCGTGCAGGCGGTCGGTGACCACCATTCTTCCCGTCGAGAGCAGGCGACACCCCCGTGCCACCCTGGCGGCGGCCGCCGCCTCATATCGGGCCACGCGGAGCGCCGTGATCCGACGAGGACCCGACCGAAGTCGTGCGGCCGCGGCGCCCAGCTCCCGGAGCCGGACCGGCAGTCGCCTCTCCCCCAGCCAGTCGGTGACCTGGACGCGGAGGCGCGTGGCCGGGAGCGCATGCGGCGCCGCGCGCTCGCGATCGGTGCGGAAGAGACACAGGACGTCCACCACGGGCGCTGGACGCTCCTGCGGGCCGAGACACAACGCCAGGTCGGGACAGAGACGGACGCTGCAGTCGAACCGCTCGGCCGCGAAGTCGAGCGACGCCTGGTCGCGAACCAACAGCCGGAACTTCCCATGGCGGCTGATGATTCGGGCGGTTCGGTCGGCCACTCGGGGATCGCCGTAGTGCACCGACTGCGGAAGCTGGACGATGGGCCGGTCGGGGAACGTCTCGAGCAGGCGCTCCCGGAACGCCTGGTGACGGGGCCAGAGGTCGCCGAAATTGCCGCCCCCGTGAATCAGGATCGGCCCGGCGGGGTGCGCCCGGCGGAGCGCCGCCGGCGAGAACGCCGCGATGGACGCCACGTAGCGCGGCTCGGTCCGGTAGTGCCGGCGGAAGAACGCCGTGGTCCCGAGCCAGATCGCCGAGTCGCCCACGTTGGCGTGATCGGGGAAATCCACCAGCGCGAACGGCTGGGCGGCCAGGTCGGCGAGCTCCGCGGCCACCCGCGCCTGCAGCCGCTCCATCAGGGCGGCCGCTTCGCCGCTCATGCCTCGGCTCCGGAGAGCGACGCCGGGCCCATGACCAGTCGGCGGAGGTCGCCCAGCTCGCGGCGGACGAAGCCGCGCGCGAAGACGAAGAGGAGTCCGCAGTAGACCACCGCGCCGATGAGTATCATCACGCCGAGAAAGGCGATCCGCGACCCCAGTTGGTCCCGGAGCGGCTGGTACAGCGCCAGCAACGCCCCGCCCATGGCGATGGAGGTCGCCAGCGCGGGGCCGATGGCCTTGAGCACGGGCCCGTACGGCACTCCGGTGTGTCGCTTGAGCGCGTACATCTGCACCGGCAGCGTGAGATACGCCCGCAGCACGTAGGCGGCGGCGATGGCTTGGAGTCCGTAACGGGCGGCCATCACTGTGAGGACGGCGGTCAGGGCCACCTGCAGGGCCGCGATCCAGGCCAGGGTCCCCGAGCGATTCACCGCCGCGAGCGCGGGCCCGGCGAAGTAGTTGAGCGTGAACGGGACCGCCATGAGGCCGAGGATCTGCGCGATCCCCGCGCTCGCGGCCCACCGGTCTCCGAACACGACGACGATCGCTTCGGGCGCGAGGACGGCGAATCCGATGATCGCCGGGAGCGCCAGGGCCGAGCTCACCCGGACAATCCGGAGATACGCCTTGCAGAAGGCCGGCAGGTCGTCCTGCAGGCGGGCGAGCACCGTGAGCGATACCTGGGAGAACGGCAGGATCGCCGCCTGGGAGATCAGGTCCACCGTGCGCCAGGCGGTGCGGTAGACGCCCACCGCCGCGACGCCGATCATCCGCCCCACGACCAGGTCCTGCAGCCGCACCAGCACCGTGAACAGCAGGCTGGTGACGGTCATGCTGCCGCTGAACCCCGCGACCTCCCGGAGCACCGTGCTGGACCAGCGCCGGCCCGGACGCCAGCGGTAGGCCCGCCACACCATCAGGGCGGCGGCGGTCTCGGTGACCGCGCGCTGCACCACCAGGCTCCAGGCGCCCCATCCGTAATAGGCGGCTGCCAGCGCGGCCGCGCCGCCGGCGAGGTTGGACACGACCGAGCGCGAGGCCAGGACCCGATGACCGAACTCGCGTAGCAGGAGCGCCAGGTGGGTGGCGCCGGCAGCCGAGATCGGCAGGATGAAGCCGAGTGCCGTGAGCAGCGGCGCCACCTGAGGCGCGCCGAAGGCGGACGCGAGGGGCCGCGCGATCAGGGCGATGACCACCGCGATGAGCGTGGCGACACCCAGCGTGGCCCAGAACACGGTGTCGGCCATCGTCGGCGTGACCTGGCGGGCCCGCGAGATGGCGCTCACGAGGCCCGTGTTGGGCAGGATCCGTCCGAACTCCGCGAAGGCGACGGCGAGCGCGAAGGCGCCGAATGCCGCCGGTCCCAGCGTGCGGGCGAGCAGCGCGAAGATGGCGAAGGAGAGCAGGAAGTCGGAGCCGGTGCGGGCGATCGTCCAGAGGATCGAGGCCCCGGTCTTTTCCCTGAGATCGGGCGGCGCGCCCTGCGTGGTGAGACCGTCGAGCGAATCGTCGAACTCGCTCGATGGACCGGAGGCTCGGCCGCCGGGTACCGGCTGGCTCATGCCACGACGAGCGTGCGCAGTCGGCTGCCCCCGCGATCGGCCAGGCGCCGGAGGCTCCGCCGGACCTTGAGCGCACGGTCGGTGAGGCGCGTGCGGTACCGGCGAAGCCGAAGCCGGGCCGGCATGACATAGGGGTCCCAGCGCGCCGCGTCGATGCTGGACGCGGTGGACTCCTCGATCACCGGAAAGGGGAAGACGCAGAGGGTCCGGATCCCGTGGTCCCAGGAGCGATCCAGCTCGTCGTCGATCGGGCGGCGGACGCGGCGGCAATGGGGCACCAGCCGGCGGGCGCCGGCGCGGGTCAACACGTACCCCTGGGTGCCGAGCGGGCGGTCGAGGAACTCGATGACGCTCCGCTGGCGCTCGATCGCGTTCCGGAGGATCGTCCGGAAGGCGCAGGCGCGCTTGGCGTAGAGACGGAGGTAGGCTACGCCGGCGGCATCGAGGTCCACGGCGACCAGCTTCTCGAGAAAGCCCCAGTCCACGATCGTGTCGTCCTCCAGTACCAGCAGCTGGTCGGCGTCGCTTTCCAGAAAGGCGATCCAGGCGGCGTAGTGGCTGGCGTAGCAGCCCAGCTCGCCGGGATACATCGGCCGACCCTTCGAGACGATCGCCTCGTCGGGATCGTGCTCCAGCTCGGGGCCGAGCTCCCGGCGGGCGTCGAACCAGCGCCAGGGCAGGGCGGTCTTCGCCGCGCGCGCGGTGAAGACCGCCCGGCGATCGATGGCGTCAGGCAGGCTGATCACGACGATGCTGGTCCGCACCGGCCGGCCTACACCCATCCCAGGGTCCGATACGAGTCGAGCGTGCGGCGAAGCCCCTCCCTGAGCGGCATCCGGGGGGCGAAGCCAAGCTCGGTGCGGGCCCGGGAGATGTCGAACCACCGGTTGTTGGTGAAGAACTTGACCCGCCGGCGGTAGATCGGCGGCTCGACGCCGAACGGCACGCACACCGCCTCGCAGAGCGCGCCGGCAAGCCAGAAGGGCCAGACCGGCAGCCGCACCCGCGGCGCCGGCACCCGGGCGATCGCCGCGATCTCCTGCACCAGCTCGCGCAGGGTCGGCGCCTCCTCGCCGGTCAGGATGTATGTCCGCCCCACCGCTTCGGGCGTCTCGGCGGCCAGACGAAGGCCTTCGACCAGATCGTCCACGTACACCATCTGGAAGTGCGGCTTTCCGCTGCCGAGCAGAAGGAAGCGCCGCCGGGCCACCCCGCCGATCAGCTTGAGCAGACGGCGGTCGGCCGGGCCGTAGATCGGACCCGGACGCACCACCGTGAGCGCGAGCCCGGTCCGGGCGGCGGTGGCGCGGGCGGCGGCCTCGCCTTCCAGCTTGGTCCGCTGATAGATGTCGCCCGGCGCCATGGGAGCGTCTTCGTCCGCGGGCCCGTCGGCCACGTCGCCATGCACCCCGACCGTGCTGCAGTGCACGAAGCGGCGGACGCCGGCCGCGGCCGCGGCCTCGATCAGGTGCCGGGTGGCGTCCACGTGAACCTCCCGGTAGAGCGCGTCCGGCACCCCCGCGCGGCGGAACACGGCGGCCAGATGGAACACCACCCCCCGGCCTTCCACCGAGCGCCGGATCATCCGGGGATCTCTGATGTCCCCCTGGATCACTTCGGCGCCGGCGCGCTCCAGCTCCGGCACCTGGCCGGGCTTCCGCGCCAGGGCCCGTACCGGGTGCCCTTTCGCCACCAGCGCGCGGGTGAGCGCGAGGCCGGTGAACCCGCCGGCGCCGGTGACCAGAATCGGGGCTTGCGTAGCTGTCACGCTGTAACCAAGTGAGAGAACGGGACCACAGGATTCGGAACGCCCAACGCTACGCCTGGTGGGCAATTGCGCACCGTGCCCGCGCTCACAATCCGGCCCGCCGGTGGGGCACTTCTGTGACTATCCTCACACCCGCAACTCCGTGCCGGGGTTAAGCTCTGCTGATGCCGGTCATCGAAAAAGCTCCACCCAGGTCGCCGCCTTCGCTCCGGGAGGCCGGACCACGCCCGTTGCGTATTGGGATCATGCTCCGGGCGGTGGGAGAATATGACGGGGCGGGGGTGTACATCCGAAAGCTGGTGGACGCACTCCTGGACCTGGACCGGCGCAACGAATACGTCCTGTTCTATGCCAGTACGGACCGGCTGGGCACCTACGCCGACCGGCCTAACGTGCTCGAGGTCGCGGTCCGCGCGCCCGGCAAGCTCGCCTGGGACCAGGTCGCGGTGCCGCGAGCCGCACGGCGCGCCGGACTGGACGTGCTGTTCCATCACAAGTTCAGCATTCCGCTGCTGGCGCCGTGCCCCACGGTGGTCCAGCAGCGGGGGACGGAATACTGGACTTTCCCGGAGTACTATCGTGCCTGGGGCGACTGGATGAATGCGGCGTACAACCGCTGGAGCATTCCGCTCTTCTGCCGCCGCGCGACCCGGGTCCTCACCAACTCCGACAGTCTCGCGGCCGAGCTGCAGCAGCTGCTCGAGATTCCCCGGGACAAGATGGCGACGGTGTACGCGGCGGCGGACGAGCGCTTCCGCCCGGTCGACGATCCCGCGGTGCACCAGCGGCTGCGCGAGCGATACGCCCTGCCGGACCAGCCGTTCTTCCTCATGGTGGTGAAGGGGTACGCGCGCATCGAGGGCGCCGGCCAGCCGCTCTGTCCCCGCAAGAACGTCGAAGGCACGCTCGTCGCCCTGGCCGAAGCCAGGGCGGAGGATCCCCGCACTCCGCCGATGGTGATCCTCGGCGCCGGGGTGAAGGACCGGCTGGGACCCGACGTGCTGCGTGAGCGCTTCGGCCTCCCCCCCGAGGCCGTGGTGATCCCGGGGCTGATCGATCACGGCGACATGCCCGCGATCTACAGCATGACCCGAGCGCTCGTATTCCCCTCCTACTACGAGAGCTTCGGAATTCCCCTGGTCGAGGCGATGGCCTGCGGATGTCCGGTGATCACCTCGACCGCGCCCGCCTGCCCCGAGGTGGTGGACGACGCCGCGCTGCTGGTGGATCCCGACGACGTCCCCGGCCTCACCGCCGCGATGCTCCGCCTGGTGCGCGAGCCGGCGCTGGCCGCCGATCTCTGCCGCCGCGGCCTGGAGCGCGCCGCGCACTTCTCCTGGCACGACAGCGCTCGTCGGCTCCTTGCGGAGCTGGAGCGGGCCGGTTCCGGTGTCCACGGCGGCGGCCGCTGAGCCGCGGGGAGTCCAGCGGAGCACGCTCCGAGTCCTGGCCTGGCCCGGCCTCGGCGCCCGTCGCTCCAACCCATACACCTGGCTGCTCTACTCCCATCTTGCCGCCCTAGGAGTCCGCACCGGGGAGTTCAGCCTCGTGCAGGCGCTGCGTGGCGGGTACGACATTCTCCACCTGCACTGGCCCGACAAGGCATTGAACGCACGACGCCTCCCGGTGCGCGCGGCCGGAGCCCTTGCCGCACTGACCATCGTCACCGCGGCGCGCCGTCGGGGCGCACGCGTGGTGTGGACGGCCCACAATGCCGCGCCGCACGAGTCACGCCATCCGGGTCTGGAGCGGCGGTTCTGGACGGCCCTGGTGCGCCGCGTGGACGGCGTGATCCATCTCAGTGACGCCGGCCGACGTATGGTCGAGTCCCGCTTCGCGGAGCTGGCGGGGCGGCCGAGCACAGTGATTCCCGCGGGACACTTCCGGGGCAGCTACTCCGACACGATCACGCGGGCGGAGGCACGGAGGGCGCTGGACCTCTCCGCAGAGGCCCCGGTGATCGCCTTCTTCGGCCTGATCCGCGGATACAAGGACGTGCCCCACCTGGTGCGCACGGTCCGCGCGCTGCCGGACGACGTGATACTGCTGGTGGCCGGAGCTCCGCAGCCGCCCTCGCTGGCCGACGAGGTCCGGTCGGCGGCCGCCGGCGACCCGCGCATCCGGTTGACTCTGGGTCACGTGCCGGACGACCAGGTGCAGGTGTATCTCCGGGCCGCCGACCTCGTGGCGCTGCCCTTTCGCGACATCACCAACTCCGGCAGCGCGCTGCTGGCGCTCGGGTTCGATCGCCCGGTGCTGGTTCCGGACCGGGGCGCCATGGGCGAGCTGCAGGCGCTGGCCGGATCCGAATGGGTGCGAACGTACGAGGGCGAGCTCACGCCCGCGCTGCTGGCCCACGCCCTCGAATGGGCCCGGGCCGGGCGCCCGCAGGCGTCGCCCCCGTTGGAGGCGCTCGACTGGTCCCGGATCGCGGAGGAGACGCTGGCCTTCTATCGAGCGCTGGAGCGCTGAATGTCATCGCCCGCCGTCACGGTGGTGATTCCTCTCTACCAGAAGGGCCGGTCGGTCCTCGCCGCCGTCCGGTCGGTCCTGAGCCAGCGCTTTGCCGACCTCGAGCTCCTGGTGGTGGACGACGGCAGCACCGACGAAGGTCCCGCGCTCGTGGCCCAGGTGACCGATCCCCGCCTCCGACTCCTGCGTCAGCCGAACCAGGGACCCGGCGCCGCGCGTAACCGGGGGCTCGCCGGGGCGCGCGGCGCGCTGATCGCCTTCCTCGACGCGGACGACGAGTGGGACCCCGAGTTCCTCGAGCTCGGGGTCGCCGCGCTCACCCGAGCGCCGGAGTGCGCCGCGTGGGTCGCGGGCCGCGCCGAGGGTCCGGCGCGTCGTATCCGGACGGCCCGAGATCGGCGGATGGGCCTGACTGGTCGCTGGCGGGTGTCATCCGAGGTGTCTCCCAGGCGGCTCAAGTACTACGTGGACTTCTGCCACTCGAGCTGCATTCTGGCGCGCCGGTCGGCCGTCGAACGGTACGGCGGCTACTACGCGGCCGACCGCTGCGTCTATGGAGAGGATAGTTATCTCTGGCTGCAGCTGGTGCTGAACCACCCGCTGGCGATCGACCCGGAGCCTCGGGTCTGGTTCCACACCGAGCACTCGGAGCTGGGCGCCGCCCGCGTCGGCCGCCATCCGGTGCGGCCGGCATTGCTGGCCAGCGAGCCGCTGCTCCAACAGTGCGACCCGGCCTACCGTCGCGCGCTGCGGGATCTGCTGGCGTACTATCGACTGCTGCTGACGGAGCAGCTGCTGCGTCAGCGGAATCTCGACGGGCCGAGCCTGGCGCGGTGGCGAGCGCAGTTCCCCTGGACTCGGTTCCCCGGGCTCAAGCTGGCGGCGATGGAGCTCCGCTGCTCCATCGCGGCCATGATGTCGGGATTCGCCCGAACGCCGCGTGGCCTCAGCGCGCCGGGAGGTCGCCCGTGACCGACGCCACCTCGGGCTCGAAGTCGGGATAGTAGGGCAGCTCGAATGGCTCGACGAATCGGCGGCAGGCGTCGATCTCGCCCTGAGTGAGTCTCGGGCGCCAGCGGTCCACCTGCTTCGCGGCCACGCGGTGCAGGGAGTAGGCCCACCCGTCGCCCTCGTGGTTGGCCGTGGTGAGGAAGCGCTCCGCGGCTGCCGACCACTCCATGTCCAGCCGGCGGTAGAGCTCCTGAAACCGCTCGACCGGGTCCCCGCAGAGCCACTCGTACGCCACGATCTCGCGCGAGGACTCGGGCGGCGTCTGCCGGCGGATCACGTACACCGTCGCGCCCCAGAGCGCCCCCGCCCGCTCCCAGAACCCTTTCGCCCGGCGCAGCAGATCCGTGAACGGCTGCAGGTGGGCGGCCACGAGGTGGGGAATCTCCAGCAGCCGGTCGGGTCTGGGCTCCCAGCCCAGCCGGCGCCAGCTCTCGAACTGTCCGCAGGGGTGGCGCAGCACGCAGACCTGCCGCGCCTGCGGGAAGCGCGCCGCGAGCCACTCGAGATTGAGATTGGCGAAGACCAGCTTGAGCAGAGCGTTCGGCTTGCGACGAAAGAGCGCCGGGATCCGCTCGCCGACCCAGCGGCCCGGCGCTCCGAACGGCCGCAGCAACGGCCCGGGGTCCTCCCGCATCGTGAACGCGGTGGCGATCCGCCCGGCGCAGGCGCGCGTCATCAGCTCGCGGTAGGCGTCGTCGTCCCGATCCGCCGTCAGATAGAGCCAGGCGAAGCGCTCCTCGGCGCCGGCCACCCGGTCGTGGTTGTCCGGCTCGCGGTAGTAGGTGAACCCGGGCGCGAAGGAGAGTCCCTTGGCCAACCAGCTGGTGCCGCTGCGGGGAAAGCCGGCGACGATGACACAGCGGGGTTCCATGCCCCGAGCCTAGCACCCCGGGCAGCCCCCGGCTGTGACCTGGATAACGTGGCCCTGCATCGAGTTGCGCCTCCGGGCGGCCGCGAATGGTGGTGCGGCGCCGGGTGAAGTCGCGAAACGGCAGACACTTCGGCCTGCTCGGCTTCGATCGGAAGGGTGGCCTGCGTGCGGTGCCTCGCGTGATTCACGCCGCAGCAGGAAACGCAGGATTGTCGCAGTTGTTGGCAAGGAGTAACGAGATCCGAGAAGTCGGCCGTGAGTCGTTCTGCGGAAAGGAGGAAGGGTGTTCTCACGCACCACCGTGCTCGTCATCGACGACGAGGCCCCGATCCGCCGGCTCATCCAGCGGATGCTCGAGCCGAACGTCTGTCAGGTCGTCGAGGCCCAGGACGCCGAGGCCGGGCTTCGGCTGATCGAGCGCGCCGATCCGCCCATCGACGTGGTGCTCACCGACTGGATCATGTCCGGCCTGCATGGCCTCGACGTCGTGGAGGTGCTCCAGGTGCATTGCCCCGGCCTGCCGGTCGCCGTCATTTCCGCCTACACCAGCACCATCCATCCCATCGTACGGAAGGGCGAGAGTCTCCGCATCCTGGAGAAGCCGTTCACCGGTCCCGATCTGCAGCGCACGGTGCAGGACATGATCGCCCGCGCGCTGCGCCAGCGGCGGCCGGTCCGCCACGACGGGGGCGCCACTACGGTGGATCTGGTCGGCGCCGCCTGGGCGCTGCATCACGCGCGGGTTACGCGCCCCTAGCCGCCGAGTCCTGCCGAGCGATGGCATCCCGGATCGAAGACTACGCCCTTCTGGGCGACTGCCGCAGCGCGGCACTGGTGAGCCGGGACGGCTCGGTGGACTGGCTCTGTCTCCCGCGCTTCGACTCGGCGGCCCTGTTCGCGGCGCTGCTGGGCGACGACGGCCACGGTCGCTGGCGGATCGCGCCAGCGGAGCAGCATTACCGGGTCCATCGCCGCTACCTGGGCGACTCGATGGTGCTCGAGACCACCTTCGAGGCCGCGACGGGGGTCTGCCGCCTGTTGGACGGCATGCTGCTCGACCGCCCGGATGCGGCACTGGTGCGCATCGTGGAAGGCGTGCGCGGGGAGGTCGCCTTGACGATGGATCTCACGATCCGGTTCGACTACGGCTCGATCGTCCCCTGGGTTCGCCGCACCGGCCCGCGCTCCTTTCACGCGATCGGGGGCCCGGACGCCGTCGATTTCGTGAGCCCGGTGGAGATCGAGAACGAGGACTTCCGCACCAGAGCCGCGTTCACCGTGCGGGCCGGCGACCGGCTGCCGTTCCAGCTGCTCTGGCACCCGTCGAACCGCGACGACGGCGCGCGGATCGAGGATCCAGGCGCGGCGCTGGATGCCACCGTGCAGGCGTGGGAGCGCTGGGCCGACCGCTGCACGCTCGCCGGCGAGGGCCGCGAGCGCCTGGTGCGCTCGCTGCTCTGTCTCAAGGCCCTGACCTACGAGCCGACCGGCGGGATCGTCGCCGCCCCGACCACCTCGCTCCCCGAGCACATCGGGGGGCGCCGCAACTGGGACTACCGCTACTGCTGGGTGCGCGACGCGACCTACACCCTCTACGCGATGGTGCTCACCGGCTACCGGGAGGAAGCCGCGGCGTGGGTGGACTGGCTGGTGCGCGCGGTCGCCGGCACGCCGTCCCAGGTGAACATCATGTACGGCCTGGCGGGGGAGCGGCGGCTGCCGGAGCTCGAGCTCGACTGGCTTCCGGGGTACGAGGGGTCACGCCCGGTGCGCACGGGCAACGCCGCCTGGGACCAGCTGCAGCTGGACATCTTCGGCGAGCTGATGGACACCGCATGGCTGGCGTACAAGAGCGGAATCCCGATCACCCCGACGTCGTGGAACGTCTTCCGCACCATGACGGCCCACCTCGAACGGATCTGGCCCGAGCCGGACGAGGGGATCTGGGAGATGCGGGGCGGGCGACAGCAGTTCACCCACTCGAAGGTCATGGCCTGGGTGGCGTTCGACCGGGCGGTCAAGATCGCTCGGCGAGCCGGCTTCGAGGCGCCGATCGACCAGTGGGTCGCCCAGCGCGATCGAGTCCACGCCGAGGTGTGCGAGCGCGGCTATCACGCGGGGAAGGGAAGCTTCACTCAGGTCTACGGTGGCGAGACGGTGGACGCGAGCCTGCTGATGCTGCCGCTCGTGGGCTTCCTGCCGGTCGAGGACCCTCGGGTGAGCGGGACCGTGGCCGCGATCGAGCGCGAGCTGCTGGTCGATGGACTGGTCCGCCGGTACGACACCCACCGCACCGAAGACGGGCTGGATCCGGGGGAGGGGGTCTTCCTCCCCTGCTCGTTCTGGCTGGTGGACACCTACGTCCTCCAGGGCCGCCACGAGGAGGCGCGCCGGCTCTTCGACCGGCTGACCGCACTGCAGAACGATGTCGGGCTGATGTCCGAGGAGTACGACCCGGTGGCCAAGCGGCAGCTGGGCAACTTTCCCCAGGCGTTCAGCCACATCGCCTTCGTCAACGCCGCCTTTCACTTCCACACC